>JBEPWY010000139.1:0-8602 GCA_041642185.1 Marivirga sp. | reverse complement strand
TTTCTCTGAATATTTATTAACTGCGGTACAACTTCTTCCAAATGCTTTAATAAAAATTTCTGTCTTTGTCTTTCTTCTCTCAGTTGTAATAATTCATATTCTGCTTCCTTCGAAAATCCTACCTGATGTGCCACATCAAATACTCTGAAATCCGGCGTTAAAGGGTCTTTTTGTATTTCTACTAATTTATACATTTCCGTGAGTAGCTTAAATAAATTTTCTTTAAGCAGCACATCACCATTATCCACATTGGTTAAAATCTCTACCTCTCCTGCCGCATATAATTTATTTTTATATGGATTTTCAATATTCAGAACGCGCAGCACATTTAAGGCTCTCGTTTCTATGTCGTAGCGCCCATCCTTATATTCCTTAGCAATTCTCGTGATTTTCATTTCTGTTCCATACTCTATCATATTTTTTACAAAGGAGGGTAAAGCGAAACTAGAGTCATTGGTGATACAATCATGTACCAGTTCTCTATAGCGCGGTTCGAAAACGTGCAAACTTAGTGAATGACCGGGAAAAGCCACTAAATTCAATGGGAAGAATGGTATAGTAGTTTTCATATCATTATCCTTTATTTAAGGTCTGCAATAATTGAAATATTATGTGTCTTCTATTTTTTTCAACTCCTAAATACAATCAATTGTTAAGGCTTTATGTTTCTTTTTTAACGAAAAAAGCCCACTGATAAGAGTGGGCTTTTAATATGATTTATCAATTAATAACTATTTACTTCACCTCCATGGCTATGATGGAAGATAATATCTCATTGAAAGTTTCACTTGGGCGCATATGCTTATTAAGCAAGTCTTCATTTGGTTTAAAGTAACCTTCAATTTCTACAGGCTTGCCCTGAGCGCTTAATAGCTCTTCATTAATTACTGCTTCCTTTAAAGAAAGGTTATCGGCTACACGTTGAAAAATCTTTTTCAAGTCACTGTCTTTTGATTGAACCGATAAAGCTTCCGCCCAATATAAAGCCAGATAGAAATGGCTACCTCTCACATCCAGCTCATTTACCTTACGGGATGGCGACTTATCGTTTTCCAGGAATTTACCGGTAGCTACATCAAGGGCTTCTCCTAATACAATTGCCTTTTCATTATTGAAGGTCTTGCCTAAATGATCCAAAGATACTGCTAATGCCAGAAACTCTCCCAAAGAATCCCATCTCAGGTGTCCTTCTTCCACGAACTGCTGAACGTGCTTGGGCGCAGATCCGCCTGCTCCTGTTTCAAACAACCCACCGCCGTTCATTAAGGGCACAATAGAAAGCATTTTAGCACTGGTACCTACTTCCAAAATTGGGAAAAGGTCGGTTAAATAATCTCTTAAAACATTTCCTGTTACTGAAATGGTATCTTTACCTTCTTTTATCTGCTGACATGAGAAAATTGTAGCCTCCTCAGGGGCCATAATGCGGATATCCAGACCTGAAGTATCATGGTTTTTCAAGTATTGATTCACTTTTTTAATCAATTCCGTATCGTGATCTCTGTTTTTATCTAACCAGAAAATTGTAGGTGCGCCGGTTGCTTTTGCTCTGTTCACCGCTAATTTTACCCAGTCCTGAATAGGTGCATCTTTTACCTGGCACATTCTCCAGATATCGCCTTCCTCCACTTTATGGGACAACAATACTTTTCCTGAAGCATCAGTTACATTTACTTCGCCTGCAGCAGGAATTTCAAATGTTTTATCGTGAGAGCCATATTCCTCAGCCTTTTGAGCCATAAGGCCCACATTGGCCACACTACCCATAGTAGAAGGGTCAAATGCGCCATGTTCCTTACAGAAATCAATGGTGGCCTGGTATACGCCAGCATAAGATCTGTCCGGAATAATAGCAATAGCATCCTGCAATTCATTGTTTTTATTCCACATTTTACCTGAAGTACGGATCATGGCCGGCATAGAAGCATCAATGATCACATCACTTGGCACATGTAGGTTGGTAATGCCCTTATCGGAATTAACCATGGCTAAATCAGGGCCTTCACTATAGCAGGCTTCAATATCCTGCTCTATTTCTTTTCTTTTATCTTCAGGTAATTCTTTTAGCTGACTGATTAAATCTGCAAAACCGTTGTTAGGATTAACTCCTATTTCTTCTAATGTTTGCTGATGTTTCTCAAAAACAGGAGCGAAAAATACGGTGACCGCATGACCGAAAATAATCGGGTCGGAAACCTTCATCATAGTTGCTTTCAGGTGAATAGAAAATAATACTCCTGCCTTTTTAGCTTCTTTTTTCTGCTCTTCCAGAAAAGAGCGTAAAGATTTACGGCTTAAAACGGCTGCATCTACTATTTCGCCTTCCTGTAATTTTAAACCTGATTTTAAAGTTTTAGAGTTACCGTCGGCACCTTTCCACTCAATTTTAACTTCAGTGGCCGCAGGTATTGTTAATGATTTTTCACTTCCGTAAAAATCACCTTCTTTCATACTGGCTACATGTGTTTTGGAATCTTTTGTCCATTCACCCATGGAATGAGGATGCTTCTTAGCATATTCTTTTACTGCTTTAGGCGCCCTCCTGTCGGAATTACCTTCACGCAAAACAGGATTAACTGCACTACCTTTTACAGAATCGTATTTAGATCTGATCTGCTTTTCTTCTTCCGTATCCGGCTCATCGGGGTAATCAGGTAAGTCGTATCCTAAGGCTTGTAATTCTTTAATGGCACCTTTTAATTGTGGAATGGAAGCACTGATATTAGGAAGTTTAACAATATTAGCTTCAGGAGTTTTGGCAATTTCTCCTAGTTCGGCCAAATCATCTTTTATCTGTTGCTCAGGCTTTAACTGATCAGAAAAAACTGCTATTATTCTTCCGGCCAGAGAGATATCTCGGGTTTCCACCACTACTCCGGCAGAATCGGTATAAGCCTTAATAATAGGTAAAAAAGAATAGGTAGCTAAAGCCGGGGCCTCATCAGTTTTTGTGTATAGTATTTTGTGGATATTAGTAGCCATAGTTTATGATTTCGTTTTGTAATTTTTACTCTAGTGCGAATTTAATAAAAAACGGCTTGTGATGAAGCTTGTTTAAAAATTATCTGATTTGGATGATAATATTTTCTTTAAACAGCTAAAGAAAATTTCATAAAAGCAACTGAATCAATTTTATACAGTTATTAAGTGTTTTTAAGTAGTTAATACATAAATATTTTTTTATAATCCTTTATTACTGAAATTTGCGCTTCCTTGGCATACTTTCTATTAAACAAACTAAAATAACCATGAGCACACTGGGGGCTTCCTCCGGAACAGGGGAGCTTCCTGACATTCTAATACGTTCTGTAAATTAATCACCAAAGCATTTGTTAAAGCACAAACGCTGTACGTAGTGGGGGAAATGCGTACAATCCTGAACTATTTACCCTACAATTACGCTATTCATAATTGAGAAATTCTTTATAAATGATATATATTAGCCATTTAACATGAATGTTTCTGATAAAATAAAAGAACGAATTTTTGAACCTGAAATAGAATTTTCAGCCAGCAGGAGCAGTGGGCCTGGTGGGCAAAATGTGAATAAAGTAAACAGCAGGGTCACTCTGCGCTTCGATATTTCCAATTCACAGCTATTGGAAGAGCGAGAAAAAGCTATTCTACTTAAAAAGCTTCAACCCAAACTAACCACTGAAGGTGTATTGATCATAGATGCACAGGAAAAAAGATCTCAGTTACAGAACAAAGCCATTGCTGTCGATAAATTTTACGAAACCCTGGAAAAAGCTTTTCGAAAGAGGAAAAGACGAATAGCCACAAAACCTTCAAAAAATGCTGTAAAAAAGCGATTGGAAAATAAAAAACAGCATGGCGAGAAGAAAGCCAACAGAAAAAGAATTTTATAGGGGAGATTATTAACCACCATCTCTTTGGATCTTTCCTCTCCGTTGTCGATGTTTTTCACCAACTTAAAAAAAGTATTTTTGAAACACATACACTGGCGGGTTGTTGCATTCCCAGATTTTTGGCTCACCGGTTAATCGGATAAGATGAATAAAAGTGCTCTGCTAGCCACAGAACACGTAAAAAGACACTTATCTTACTACTCTCAGAAATGTCAATTTAAATATTGGTTATTTTAACCCAGTCTGCCCTCGTTTTGTGGCCCCACAAACGAGCATGCACAGAAAGCTTTCTTATTGGTTAAAATGTGTTTAATACATTTCGTCTTTATTAGGAAAATCGACACTCTTCACATCTTCCACATATTTACCAATAGCATCGGTAATAACAGTATCCAATTTTGCATAGTGCCTTAAAAAACGTGGTTTAAATTCTGTCGTAATGCCTAACAAATCATGTAAAACTAATACTTGTCCATCTACATCAGGGCCTGCTCCTATCCCAATTACCGGTATATTTATTGATTCAGCCACTCTTTTAGCCAGTTTAGCCGGTATTTTTTCAACTACTATACTAAAACAACCGCATTCTTCCAGAATTTTGGCATCTTCTATCAATTTCTCTGCTTCTTCCTCTTCTTTAGCTCTTACGGTATAGGTACCAAATTTATAAATCGACTGTGGTGTTAAGCCCAAATGTCCCATTACTGGAATTCCTGCACTCAATATCCTGATAATTGATTCTTTTATTTCAGCTCCACCTTCCATTTTCACAGCGTGCCCCCCCGATTCCTTCATGATTCGGATAGACGATCTTAAAGCTTCTGAGGAATTGCCCTGGTATGAACCAAACGGAATATCTACCACTACCAGAGCACGGTGTACTGCACGCACAACTGAGGATGCATGATAGATCATCTGGTCCAGGGTAATTGGTAAAGTTGTTTCATGTCCGGCCATCACATTGGAGGCTGAATCACCTACCAAAATAACGTCAACTCCAGCTGCATCCACTAGTTTCGCCATAGAAAAATCATAGGCGGTAAGCATCGAGATTTTCTCCCCACGGGACTTCATTTCCTGCAACTGGTGGGTAGTGATTTTTTTGATCGCTTTTTTATGGACTGACATAAATTCTTTATTTTATTGTATAAAATTATTTTGAATTAGGTATAGTAACGATAAAGGTAGTGCCAATTTTTTCTTCTGACTCAACTTTTATGACAGCATCTAATTTTTTAATAACATTTTTTACAATATACATGCCTAATCCGCTTCCTTCGCTGTTTTCTGAAGCTCTGTAAAACATATCAAAAATCTTTTCCAGCTTATCCTGCGATATGCCTTCGCCATTGTCTTCAATTTTCAGTACTACCTCTTTCGGACCGGTAGTTACGTAAATATTTATGAAAGAAACAAGGTCAGGCTCGGTTCTTCTGTATTTAATGGAATTTGATATAAGATTATTTAATATTATCCTGATTTTAGTCAAATCCGAATAGAAAGGCACCACCTCATGTATTTTAACTCTGATTTCTAAATCTTTAGTGGTGAATACATGATGGAAATTAGTTACGCTATTGTTGATTTCCACCATGAAATTTATAAGTACCGATTCTTCTGCCAATCGATTATTCCTCGACATAGCCAATAAATCAACCACAAACTTATCCAGACGGTTTACACTGCCTGAAATCATCTCAATAATCTTTTTGTTTTCCGCCGGATTTTTGTCAGCCTTAAGGATTTCGATCAATCCAATCATAGATCTTAGTGGAGACCTGATGTCGTGAGAGGCATGGTAAACGAAATTATCCAGCTCAAAATTTAGTCTTTGTAATTCAATTAGGTTACCCTTGAACTCGGAGATGTCTCTGAAGATGATATCATAAAAACTTTCATCCTCATCTTCAAATACAACTGCAGAAAGTGAGATCCAGGTTTCTGATTCATCCCACCGACTTATTTTTACTTCATAATCTTCAACAACATTATTCTTTTGTATTATGTCAATTATTGAATGAATCTCTTCAGTATCCACCAATATATCGGCTAATTTCATATGCCTTTTAGGTTCCTGAAGTGCCAGAATATGTAATGCTTTTTGATTTATTTCAGACACAACAAGATCTGAAGTTTTCACCCGCATCATTCCTATTAGGGAATTTTCAAACAGATGCTTATATTTTTTTTCGCTGGCCCGTAATTTAACAGCAGACCTCATTTTTTCGGTTATATCTGTGTGCGATCCTGAAATCCTAATAGCCTTACCCTTTCCATCTCTTATGGCTTTAGCTTTTGAATGCACCCAAATATAATCTCCATTTTTGCATTTCAGTCGGAAATCAATATCATATTTATCAATATCTCCATTGATATAATGTTGAAAGTTATAAAATGCATTATCCTTATCTGCCTCATGGATAAGTTTCTCCCAGAAATCTGACTTTTTATTTACCTCTTCTGGGGTAAAACCTAACATTTTGGCCCATGGTGGAGAAATAAAGACTTCTCCTGTTAAAAAATCTCTCTCCCAAAGTCCCTCACTTGCACCATCAGAAGCATGCTCGTATTGAGAAAGCCTGTATTGTACTTCTTGAAGCTTTTGAAGTAACTCCTCGTTCTTCAGCTTTTCTTGCTTAAGTTCTTCTTTCAACGTTTCAGATATTTCTTTTATATTTTCATTCATAAGAGACCATACAACATGATGTTTAGCCCTGTTCTTCTCCTAATTCATTGAATTAGATAAATAAGCCTAATGCTAAAATAGTATAAATTTCTCTATAATTTTACAAACAATATATTGGAGCTACAACTCTTTTGCTATTAACTCGATCAATCAAAGGAATCTATCGAGAAAACTCTTCAAAATTATTTATCTATCTGATAATTATGCGTTTAAATTAATCCCCCTTTTTCTTTAATTTGTTTTTATATATGATATTAAGAACCACTCCGGCCAGTATCATTGCGATACCCGAATACACTATTAAGTTGTAGCTCTCATCAAAAAACACAAAGCCAAAACCAAGTGCATAAATAATGCTAAAATAACTTAAACTGGCCACTTTAGATAAATCTTCCGACTGATACGATTTTGTCATGAAATATTGAGCAAATTGGGTTAAAACTCCTATTAATAATAACAAATACCATTCATTACCTATCGGCATTACCCAATTAAAGGCTGAATATAATCCTGCCAGTGGCAAAGTGACTAAAGGGAAATAAAACACAATCACCAAAGGATGCTCTTTTGTATTAATTTTGCGGATAAAATTATAGGCTAAGCCTGCAAATGCTGCAGACAATATACCGATCAAAAACATCTCTACAGATATACGATGATCAAAGCCCTGAATAACCACAATTCCTGAAAACGCAATTAAGTAAAAGATCCATTGAACCGGCCTCACCTTTTCCTTTACAATATAAATCCCGAAAAGTGAAGTAAATACAGGCGATAAAAATTGAATAGTAACCGCACTGGCCAGAGGAATATTTTGCAGTGTATAAAAAAACATACTGAGGGCAATAGCTCCTGCCAGTCCACGGGCAATCAGCCATTTTTTATTGTTACCAAAAATGGGAATACGAACCGATTTAAGATATACATAACTCATTACAAATGAGATAAGAGAACGGAAGAAAACAATTTCTATAGCGGGAATATTCGGCAACATTTTTACCAGTACATTCATGACTGCAAAAAACAAGCCCGCAATCAGCATGTAAATAACACCTTTGTTCATTGGTTAGCATCAAATGAGAAATAAAAGATAAAACTAAGGCTGAAGATTGAAATAAGACAGGAAGTTGTAATAATTTTTAATCTGGTAAGATTGGGTTCAAGTCTAAATATCGAAGGCTTAATAGTTTACAACAGAATCAATTGGAATTAAAATCAAGCCATTTTCTCCTTTTTGGTCTGTTGCGAATTAATTTCTGACTCGGGATAAGGAATACTTAGCACCACATTTAGGCCCTGTCCTGGTTTTGAATTAACATAAACAGCCCCTTTTATGGAATTCATGCGGGCATGTATACCTCGTAAGCCCATTCCTGAACCTATTACCTTATCGAAATCGAACCCCTGTCCGTCATCTTCATAAAAAACATTGATTTCATCATCCACACAGCTAATTTGCACAAGAAAATGATTAGCGTTGGCATGTTTTAAGGTGTTATTGATTAACTCCAATGTTATATGGTAAATATTTCTTTCTATTTCCAGAGGCAATCTTTTATTCATTCCATAACTCACAAAATCGGCCTGAATTTTACCGGCGTCATTGATAGTTCGTACTGTATCCTTTATGGCTGTTTCTATACCGAACCGGGTGAGCATATCAGTGGATAAATTATGAGAGATTTCACGAGTTTCTTTAATGGCTTCATTGATGGAGTCTAACACTTTTAACTTCATTTCGTGCGAGTCATCACTCTGAAACAATAATTTTATGGAAGACAGCCTGGCCCCCAGCCTGTCGTGCAAGTCATTGGCTATACGATTTCTTTCCTCCTCCTGTCCGTGCATCATCGCGTTTAATTCTTTCAGCTCCTGCTCGGTTTTCATGGTGGCAATTTCCTCGTTTCTGAGTTTTTTCACATATTCCTGTTTTTGCAGGAAAAAGAAAACGGTAATAACTACCATGATAATTAAAAGAATAGAGAGGCCTAAAAAGAGATTACTTTGAAAAGTTTTTTCACGGATCGCCATTTCCTGCATCCTGATT
>JBEPWY010000138.1:0-8827 GCA_041642185.1 Marivirga sp. | reverse complement strand
TAAAGAAAATGTGGTAGGCGATGGGGTAGGGTATATTCGAAGGCCAACTGATCAAAGGTTGACAGCTTCTGTTTTCTTTCAAGATTATTTTATTAATGACCCTACATTAAGAGTTAATTTAAAGCTACAAATTGGCTCTGGTTTACCATTTGGTCCTCCGGGAAGTGTAAAAGGCAGAAACAGCTTTACAGGAGAATTGTACCGTAGGTTAGATGTAGGTTTTTCAAAACAGTTTTCATTGGAACGTTTTGCTAGATTATCTTTTATTGAGTCATTTTGGCTAGGTTTAGATGTGCTGAATGTATTGGGAGTTTCAAACACTATCTCTTATTCATGGATAGAAGACTTTAACGGACAAAGTTTTGCAGTGCCTAATTCATTATCGGCAAGATTTTTGAACTTAAAAGGTATACTGAAGTTTTAATGAAAATTGTTCCATATGAAATAGTCCCTGCATACCAACCGATCATAGCCTGCCTGCCTTTGGCAGAAATATTACAAGCAAGAATGACGGTTTTTAGGTTATCTGACAGCTAAACTATTCCATACCGCTTGGGCGGCACAAGTTGTGACCATAAAAAAAAACATATACACATGAAATACTTGAAATCAACCTTCTTAGTAGCTTTTATCTTTTTAATTTCTTGTAGTCCTAAAACCATTTTGCAAACAGATACCGGTGCACCTATTGATTTAAGCGGGAAATGGAGCAAGACGGATGCAGAAATTGCAGTTGGTCAGTTATATAATGATTTAGTAGAGTCTGCTTGGATTAAAAAATTTAATTCTGAAAACAATTATCGTCCTACTATTTACATTGATTCTTTTACAAACGATTTTGATGATGTGCTAGCCAATCAACACATCCATGAGTTTTTTGAAACGACTTTTAAAAATAACAGACAGTTTGAAATTATTGAAACTGACAACACTTCAATTCCATATTTCATATTGAGAGGAGAGTTAAGATCTGATGAATTTGATAGTAATGATGAATCAGGTATTGTCTATAGACTTGAAGTTCAACTACTAAATACGGAAGGAGAACTTGTATGGTCTGAATATAACCGAATCAAAAAGTTTCTGAAAAATTAGTTTATTATGATGGTTGGAACCAGTTAATTCTTTTTTCCGAAACGCTCTTTTAATTTTTCTACCACAGCTTTAGAATTACCAATATATAATTGACCATTTTCTAGGAATACAGGCCTTTTTAAAAAAGTATACTCTTCAAGCAGGTATTTTTTATAATCATCTTCTGAAAGATTTTGTTGATTTAAACCTAAACTCCTGTATTTAAGAGCTCGTTTATTAAATAATTCTTCATATGATTCCGTTATTACATATAACTCAAGAAGTTGAGGTTCTGATAGCGGATTGTCTTTAATGTCAATTTTAGTAAAGTCATGTAAATCTAGTTGAGACATTATTTTTTTACAAGTATCGCAGGTGCTTAAATAATAAACTACTTTTCTCATTTGATTTTTAAATAGATATAATGGATGAAAAATTTGCCTAAGGTTAACAAAAAGTGTTAATTCGGTGTTTGAAATAAATAAAAATTAAATTTATATAATTTTATTAATTAATTATGAAGGTAATAATGAAAAAAGGATTATTCGCATTGGCAGCATTAATTTGTTTTAATTTCACTGCTGTACAGGCTCAGGATGAGGAAATTTCTAATAAAGATTTGTATAACTATGCCTTATTACAACAGGTTGTAGATCAAATGAAAGCGGAAATTGGTAGTACAGTTCAAACTATGATTAAAAATCAGGATGGTTTTGATGTTAAAAGATATTATGAATTAAAGGCAGGTGGTAAAAGCGAAGCAAAACTGACAGACTTAGGCGCAAATGATTTTGAAGTAAAGTTCATGATTATGCTTACTGAAGAGCAGGAAGAAAGAATTACTGCTATAAAAGAAGTTAATAATACTTTAGCTCAGAAAATGGTAGGAGTTAAAACATACAAAGCAATCAAATCAGCTTTAAGTAGTGATGAGGATATCAAATCAAGATATAAAGAAATTTCTTCAAAGATCACACCTCCTGAAGATGAGGCGTAACTTTGAATAAGCTAACAAAAAAAAAGCTAAACTGAAAAGTTTAGCTTTTTTTTTGACCATTTTAATAATTATTGGAAAGTAAGGGAAATAATCGATTAGTTTAATCATCTTATTTAATTAACTTCATGCATATACTTATTTATTCATTTAGCTTTTAATTCATAAGTCAATAGAAATCATGGAAAAATTCTCCAAACAAATTGTGGTATTAACTTATGTAGTCTATATTTAGCCTTGTGATTATATTTAATATTGTTACTTTCTGGAATAAATCCGATTTTTATGGGAGGGCATCTCTCATATTCAGGTATGCAGCTTATATATATAATATCATATTTTTAGGGCTCTTTTTAAATGCGAAAAATCTACAATTTAATAACTGGCATTACCTTAGTATAATTACTGCTGTTTTTGTTCCTTACTTCCTATTTATCTATTATGTTAGGCATAATAATGACAAAGGGGTAGGTATTAGGCAAAATATGGTTGATTTTATTATGGTTGGCTGGTATGTTGGCCTGATACAATTAACTTTTATCCCTACAAGCATTTTCGTGCTGGGCTTGCTATGTAATTATATTGCTTCAAGAGGCTTCCACAAATCCTACAGACTTTTATTTATTGTTGTGGGATACTCCTTAACTATCCCTGTTCTCGGTTTTAAGATTAACCATGAAGAAATAACAATTTTAACTAATTTAGCTATTTTTTATGCAGTAATTCACTTTGTATCAACAGCATATATTAGTTACCAATTCTCTAAAAGTGTACAATTAAACAATAAGAAAATTTTACTGCAACAAGATGAAATATTAACTCAATCTGAAGAACTTAAAAGCCTAAATGAATCCTTACTGGCTTTAAATACCCATTTGGAGGAAAAAGTGTATGAGCGCACTAAAGAATTAGCTGCAAAAAATGAAAAATTGGCGGAATATACTTTTATTAACGGTCATCAATTAAGAGCCCCAGTTGCTACCATGTTAGGGCTTGTACAGCTTTTAGATTATCAAAATAATGAGATGGAGAAAGAGCAGATAATTTATAAACTGAAGAATGAAGTAGGTTTACTTAATATTACTATTAAAGAAATCCGACTGAAGCTTGAAACTGATGAATTAATTCACAATGAGTTAAGGGAAGTAGAATCTGCTTTGGCAAGAGTTTAAATAAATTAAAGCCCCGTAATTCAGGGCTTTAAATTTTAAGTTAGTAACTCATTTCAACTATTTCTTTGGCTATTTGAGGTCCCACTTTCTGGCGTTCTCCCAAACCCAACCAATTCCTTTCGGTAAATCTTTCAAATACTTTTTCACCTGTTTTTTCATATTCTTTGGTGTAATCGGAAAGCCTAGTATCTATTCCTAAAGAGTGGAAAAATTCCACGGTTTTCTCAATAGCTTTCTCCGCAATTTCATTGTCAGACTCAGCTTGAATATTCCAAACCCGGTTTCCATATTGCACTAATTTATCCTTTTTATCTTCAAATAGCTTTTTGTACATATTTGGGGCAATTATTGCTAATGTACGTGCATGATCTATATTATATAAAGCAGTCAATTCATGTGCAATCATATGAGTCGACCAGTCCGTAGGTACACCTAATCTTAGCAGACCATTTAACGCCATGGTTGCAGACCACATAAGATTACCTGCGAGGTTTAAATCCTTGGGATTCTCCATTACACCAGGTGCTATTTCCACTAAAGTTTGTAAAATGCCTTCAGCCATTCTATCCTGAATAACTGAACCATGATCATAAGTGAGGTATTGCTCCATTACATGTGTAAAAGCATCCACTATTCCATTTGCAATTTGCCTTTTAGGCAACGACTGAACCACCGAAGGATCCAAAATGGAAAAAACCGGGAAATATTGAGGTCCTCCAAAAGTTCTTTTTTGTTGAGTAGCAGCTTTTGTTACCACTCCACCACTGTTCATTTCAGAGCCTGTGGCTGGAAGTGTAAGCACTGTGCCAAAAGGAACTACTTTATCCTGCTTTCTAGCCAGACCTTTCTCTACTAAATCCCATTCATCACCACCGTAATGTACTGCAGCAGATATAAATTTGCATCCGTCAATTACAGAGCCGCCACCCACAGCTAAAATAAAGTCAATATCTTTTTCCCTAATCAATTCGACAGCCTTCATCAAGGTTTCAAAATGAGGATTGGGCTCAATACCTGAGAATTCAGTCACCTCAAAACTTGTTGTAGCAGCAATTACCTGATCATAAATACCATTGCTTTTTATGCTTCCACCTCCATAAGCAAAAAGCACTTTAGCATTTTTAGGAATATTATCGGATAACTTTTTTATTTCTCCTTCTCCAAAAATGATTTTGGTAGGGTTTTTAAATTCAAATGAGTTCATAAAAATATTTTGATTTGCCAAATTAACGAGCTTCAAAGGTATAAGTTTAAAATTTGGTTCAAAATGGCTTGAAAATGTGCTGATACCATAAAATTATAAACTAGGAGTTTAAATCAAGTTTTTTTAGTGTTAAAAGCCAAAATTGAAACTTCTGCAATATCAATTTTACATAAAACTTAAATTTTTATATCTTTTTAATATCTTCATAAATAAAATACCAAAAACATATAGCTACTACATAAACAACCTAAATGAAAATTCTTGTTTCTATTATCTGCTTTTCGATTATCCTATCCTGCCAGCAACCTTCAACTGAGGATACAATTGAAAAATTTCACAAATCTTTAGTTACTCAGAGAGAGTATTTTTATGAAGTGGAATATATTGAAGGTCATAAGAATAAGGAACCTGCTTTTCACCTTTACGGAACTGGTAAGTTGAGTAGAAATAAGCAATCTATCATCTCTGGCTTTTATTTTGGTATAGAGGAAGAAAGAAAAGATAATTATATGCTATTAATTAAGCATGAAGGAGAGTCTATTGAACAATTAGATAGTTTAATATTTAATGATAAAGCCATCGATGTTTTATCTGACTCACTTCATAGTGCCGTATTGCTAAATCCTGATTTAATCTATTCTCTGCTGGAAAACGCAAGCCATACCAATGTAGTCCAAAACGAGGAAAAAGATATTCATTATGTTGAATTTTTAGAGCAAAGCAAAAGAAAAATACTGATTCATTTTAACGAAAATAATCTAATTACAGAAATTGTAATAGAGAATTATCCTGAAAAGGAAAATGGATATTATAGAAGCTGGAGCTTTAATTATCTCACTAAGAATAAATATAAAGAACAATTGGCAGTTTATGAAAAACAAAACTTTGAAAATCCAAAAGCATTTCTGTAGTATTATAGGAGAAAAACATTTTGACAGATTATCTTCTTTTAAATGAATTTTTACAAAAAAATGAGTTAAAATAAGAGTTTGACGAAGCTTTAGCATAATTATTGTACCTTTGTTAGTCGAAATTAAAATGAAGGGCTGCACTTGCGATTTAATTTATGAGATTAAAAATTATTTTATTTACTGCTTTTATTGTTTTGCAGTGCCGTGTGCAGGCTCAGGTATTCAACCCGTGGGGACCACCTCCCGATGATACAGAGATTAACCCCAATTTCTTTAGACAAATTCTATCCCATTTTTCAGCTGAAATAGCCATTGGTTATGGAAATACAAGGTATCAGCAAAACCTTGATGACCATATAATTTACAGCTATGATAACCAATTGTTATTACTAGCAGAAGATAGTGCCGGAAATAAGGAGGGTATAGGTAACTGGCTTAACCGTCCTTTCCTAACAGATACTATTAATACATCTAATGCTATTTATTATGACCCCTCCAGTAATGAGCAGGATCCTAACAGGGCATACATCATTGATAGTGTAGAACAGAAAAGGTTGATAGGTGGCGGAAATGCAATTCCAGTGCATTTAAAATTACATTTTAATTATGATCGTTTCAGAATTGGTGCAGGTGCCACGTTCGAGTTCAATTCAAAGGCTAAAATGGATTTAAGAGGAATGCCGGATTATATTAGTCATTACGAATCTGATTTCTCTACTTTTTTCACTCAAAAATATTATTTAACAGCGGGGGTAAGGTATTGGGATTTCTGGGATTTCTCTTATTATGCGGATGTTGAATATGGCAAATTCAGGCTTTCAAATAATGCCTTTCCTTCAGCTAATGTGACAGAAAATAGTTATTGGAATATAGGTTTTCCTGTAGAAAAGAATTTGTCAAAATATTTTCATTTAGTGATGCGACCTTCCTTGGACATGAAATCTATTAATACCTTAATTCCTACCGGAGAATCTATTAATACCAAAATGTGGAATGTTCAATTTCAGGTAGGAGTGCGTGTAAGCTTTCCTTTATATAAAAATTGTCCTATTAGTAATTGCGAAGCACAAAAGGAACATAGACATTTAGATAAGAAATTCAGAGGACAACCTCTATACAAAATACAAAACCCTAAGGTGGGGGAGAATCATCCTTATTTGGCGACTCAAAAAAGAGGTTTATTTTCGTTTTTGAAACGTAAATGAAATGCTTATTTTTGCTACAGCTTCATTAAAATTCAGTAAATTGCAGATTAATTAGATTATTAGTAACATACTTATGGCTCAAGGAGAAAATGAGAATATAATCCCGATTTTTATCGAGGATGAAATGAAAGTAGCTTACATTGATTATTCAATGTCAGTAATTGTTTCCAGAGCACTTCCTGATGTTAGGGATGGGCTTAAACCGGTTCACAGGCGTATTCTTTACGGAATGCAAGATTTAGGTTTATCCTATAACCGGTCTTATAAAAAATCAGCCAGAATTGTTGGTGAGGTTTTAGGTAAGTATCACCCACATGGTGATTCAGCAGTATATGATACCATGGTGCGTATGGCGCAACCCTGGTCATTGAGATATCAAATGGTAGATGGCCAAGGTAATTTTGGTTCAATTGACGGTGATTCTCCGGCTGCCATGCGTTATACCGAAGCGAAATTAAAAAGAATTGCTGACGAAATGTTGGGTGATATCAACAAAAATACTGTTGACTTCCAATCCAATTTCGATGATTCATTGCAGGAACCTTCCGTACTTCCGGCTAAAGTGCCAAACTTACTATTAAATGGCGCTTCTGGAATTGCTGTAGGTATGGCTACCAATATGGCCCCTCATAATTTAACTGAAGTGGTTGATGGTATTCATGCTTATATTGAAAATCCGGAAATTACTATTTCTGAATTGATGGAACATATTACTGCTCCTGATTTTCCAACTGGTGCCATGATTTACGGCTACCAAGGTGTACGTGCTGCTTTTGAAACAGGAAGAGGACGTATTGTAATGAGGGCCAAAGCAGAAATTGAAGTATTAAAATCAGGCAGAGAGCAGATAATTGTATCTGAGATTCCATATATGGTTAATAAGGCCAATATGATTGAGAAAACAGCTGGTCTTGTAAACGATAAAAAAATTGAAGGAATTTCTGATATCAGAGATGAATCTGACCGTGACGGTTTAAGAATTGTTTATGATATTAAAAAAGATGCTATTCCAAATGTAGTTCTTAATAATCTTTATAAATACACTCAGCTTCAGACTTCTTTTAGTGTAAATAATGTCGCCCTTGTCAAAGGTAGACCAGAAACTTTAAATCTTAAAGACTTAATTGTACACTATGTAGATCATAGACACGATGTTGTTGTTAGAAGAACTGAGTACGAACTTCAGGAAGCACAGAAAAGAGCACATATTCTACAAGGATATTTAATTGCTTTAGATAACCTGGATGCTGTAATTAAGCTAATCAGAGAATCAAGAGATCCTGAAATAGCCAAAAATGGTTTGATGCAGAATTTCGAATTATCAGAAATTCAGGCTAAAGCTATATTGGATATGCGTTTACAAAGACTAACCGGTCTTGAGCGTGAAAAAATCACTGCAGAATACGAGGAAATCATGAAATTGATTGAATACCTTGAAAGTATTTTGGGTAATGAAGAATTAAGAATGCAGATCATCAGAGATGAGTTGCAGGAAATGAAAGATCGTTACGGTGATGAAAGAAGAACAGAAGTAATTCACAGTGCAGAAGAATTTACTGATGAAGATATGATCCCTAATGAAGATGTAGTGATCACACTTTCTCACCAGGGATATATAAAAAGGACTCAATTAGTTGAATATAAAACACAAGGTAGAGGGGGAGTTGGATCTAAAGGAGCAGGTAGTAAAACAGATGATTTTACTGAATTGCTTTTTGTGGCCAAAACCCATAATTATCTATTGATATTTACTGAGTTAGGTAAAGTATTTTGGATAAAAGTATATCGTTTACCTGAAGGTTCTAAAACTGCAAAGGGTAGAGCTATCCAGAATTTAATTAATATTGAGCCTAATGATTCCGTTCGTGCTGTTATTAATGTAGATAACCTGACAGATGAGGATTATATTAATAATAATTTCTTAATCATGTGTACCGAAAAAGGTACCATTAAGAAAACCACTCTGGAAGCATATTCAAGACCACGTACCAACGGTATAAATGCTATTACCGTTAATGAAGGTGACAGGTTATTAAATGTAAAGATGACTAATGGTGATAACAATATCATCATAGCTGCAAGATCTGGTAGAGCTATCAGGTTCCACGAAAGTAATGTTCGTCCGATGGGAAGAACAGCAGCCGGAGTGAGAGGGATTAAACTGAGTAGCGAAAAAGACGTTGTAGTAGAAATGGTTACCATTGAACGTGAAAATGCTAATCTTTTAGTGGTTTCAGAAAAGGGATATGGTAAACGTACCGATATTG
>JBEPWY010000137.1:0-8869 GCA_041642185.1 Marivirga sp. | reverse complement strand
ATTTGATAACAGATGTTTATTCGCAAAAGATAGTCGGATGGAATTTATCACATGATTTAAAAGCAGAATCTGCCTTAAAAGCACTACAGGATGCTATTTCGGCACAAAAACATATTGCCCCCAATTCACTGGTACACCATTCAGATAGAGGTGTGCAGTATTGTAGTGGGGATTATGTGGATGTGCTCAATAAAAATGATATCTTAATAAGTATGGCCAGACCCGGCTCTCCACATGAAAATGCCATAGCAGAAAGAGTTAATGGCATTTTAAAGGACGAGTGGCTAAAAGACAGGGAAAATGATGAAAATATAATACCTAAGGATTATGTGAGGAAAATAATTGGTGTATATAATATGGTCAGACCTCATAACAGTTTGGGGAATTTAACTCCGGAAGCCGTCCATGAGAAAGGTTTTTTAAGGCATAAACCCGAACGCGTTATAGGAAAGGAGTATTCATGGAGAAAGGCCGTCCTCAAAAAAGAACAGCCTAATGAAAGCTTTAACGCTATCGGACCAAACGATTATTCCTTGTCAAGTTGCTCCTCAGCAGAGCTTGACTCCGCTTCATCGTGGTACTGCAAACTAAATTAAATATGTTTTATATGGCAAAAGAAAAATAGTAAATTTGAAGAAGAAAGTGTCAACCATTTTCAGGACGAGTCACCGGGGAATGAAGTTGAGGTGCTTGAGGCTAGCACACTAGTAAATCAAATTTTGATTTACTAGTGTAAAGAACAAGAACAATTATCCTAAAAAAGCTTGCACTTGATGAAAATATTATGGAATAATCATTGCCTAAAAATATATAATGGATTTTTTTCGAAAAATAGCTGTTTTTAAGCAAGCCCTAACTAGCTCACTAATTTATTTTATTAACTTAATTATAAGCTAAATCAGGTTTTCTTCTTCTTCTTTTTAGCCGCAGGAAATAGAATGTTATTTAATATCAGTCGGTAACCAGCGGAATTAGGGTGCAGGTTTAAATCGGTTGGTGGCTCTCCTACAAAATGCTGGTAGTCTTCGGGATCGTGACCACCGTAAAAGGTCCAGAAGCCTTTGCCGAAGATGCCATGTATGTAACGCACTTCATTCACCGATGCGGTTTCGCCTAAAATCACCACATCCGATTTCACCAGGCTTTTCTTATAGGCAGTTGTTTGTCCCATAAAACCTTTTATTAACTTTTCGTGGTTTTGAGTGAGCATAGTGGGAATAGGATCCCATTTAGCAGAAAATTCAAAAAGTGTGAAGAAGTCATTTCCTTCTTTAATTCCGGGCCTATCTACAATGTTTTGGTCTATATCGGAATACTCGTATTCCAGGGGATTCATAACCAGCTTAAAATCTTTGAATGCAAAAGTTCTATCGTAATCCAATTTTTCCTGCGCGTTAGGGTCGGCAGGATCTCCATCGTAAACTTTTCCTACAATATCTACACCTGAAGCAGCAAGGGATATGTCATAAGTGTCTGTTGCAGAGCACATGGCAAAAAGAAATCCACCTTTTGTAACAAATGATTGTATTTGCTGAACTACAGCTAATTTAAATTCTGACACCTTTTTAAAGCCGTACTTTTTAGCTAGTGCCCTATACTCATTTTGCTGCTCTATGTACCAGGGCTGATTAGAATAGGTTCTGTGGAATTTTCCAAACTGGCCTGTAAAGTCTTCATGATGCAAATGCAACCAGTCATAATCCGCCAGCTTATCACTCATTACCTCATCATCAAAAACTACATCGTAAGGTATCTCTGCATATGTAAGTACCAGTGTTACTGCATCATCCCAGGGTTGTTTGGATTTAGGCGAATAGACAGCGATTTTCGGTACTTTATCCAAACGCATGGCATCTTTATTGGAAGATGGACTGGCAATTTCATCCAGCAGATCATTAGTTTGGGCATCCGAAATAATTTCATAACTGATCCCTCTTATAATCAATTCGTTAATAATAGACTGCCTGCTTTTTACTAAAAAACTTCCGCCACGGTAATTAAGAAGCCAATCCATAGAAACATCATTTCCTAGTATCCAGTAGGAAATTCCATAAGCTTTTAAATGATTGGCTTGCTTTTCATCCATGGGGATTAAAATATGATTGGCCCTTAATTGAAAAGCAATTGCGAACAGTATAATTATAGAAAATAAAATCTTTTTATACATTGAATTTAATTTTAATTCGTGAATCCGTTAGGATAAATTCACCTGTTGTTAATTTATATCACCTAAATATTGTTATTCAGATAATTATATGTGTATTTTATGTAATATATCGTGAAAATTAGCGATTAATTGTTAAAATTTACAAAAAAATAAAGTATTGGATTATTTAGAAAACATAAAGGAGGGAATTCGTTCCGTAAAAGGCAATAGATTGAGAACTATTTTAACAGCCCTCATAATTGCTATCGGAATTACTTCATTAGTAGGTATACTTACTGCCATTGATGGAATCCAAAGTTCTGTAGGAAGTAATTTCGCCAGTTTAGGAGCTAATAATTTTGATATTGAGTCTAAAAGAGCCGATAGAAGAAGTAATTCCCAGGGTGTTCAGGAGAAAATATATAAACCTATTGGTTATAAAGAAGCGCAACAATTTAAAGAAAAATATGATTTCTCCGGCTCTGTATCAATTTTTGCAAGGATAACCGGTAATGGGGAAGTTAAATACCAATCCGAAACTACAACGCCCACCATTAATATAAGTGCTACCGACGAAAATCATTTTGTGCAGAATGCTTATGAAATTGCGGAAGGTAGAAATTTCACCTTTCTTGAAATTCAACAAAATGTGAATGTAGCAGTTATTGGTGCTAATGTGGTAAAAAAGTTGTTTCCTGAAAATGTAAATCCAATCAATGAGAATATTTCGTTTTTAGGTAATAAATTTAAAGTGATAGGAGTGTTGGAAGAAAAAGGAGGAATGGGAGGCGGAGGTGCTGACCAAGCTATTTATATCCCTATTGGTTTATCTACCATAGTTGCTGATAGAGTATTACAATATTCATTAACAGTTTCGGTGGACAACCCCGCTCTTATGCAACAAGCTATTGGTGAGGCAACAGGAGTTATGCGCAGTGTAAGAGGTGACAGAATAGGAGCAGAAAGTTCTTTCGAAATTGAAAAAAGTGAATCGTTGGCCGATAGATTAGAGGATATTGCCGGATACCTTAGAATAGGAGGGTTCTCAATTGGAGCCATTACTTTGCTAGGCGCTTCTATTGGTTTAATGAACATCATGATGGTATCAGTAACTGAGCGTACTAGGGAAATAGGTATCAGAAAAGCAATTGGTGCATCACCTTCGAAAATTAGACTACAATTTCTCTGGGAAGCTATTGTTATCTGTCAGTTAGGAGGGCTGGCAGGTGTAATTTTCGGATTACTTATAGGTAATGGTATTTCTTCCCTTATAAGCGAAGGAGGTTTCGTAGTTCCATGGGTCTGGATGATAACCGGATTGTTAATTTGTGTGGCAGTAGGATTGATATCAGGTTATTACCCTGCTCACAAAGCTTCAAAATTAGACCCTATTGAAGCCTTGCGCTACGAATAAGTTTTTAGTTTTAAATGAATAAAAAACATCTAATTTTATTTTTAATTATAGCTATTCTTTTAGCGGATAATCGGCTTGCATTTAGTCAGGATACCTATTTTAGAGGATTTTACCATGGAAATAATATTTTTATTCGTAATCCATATATTGAAGCAGAGAAGCAGTTTTGTATTGAATCGATCTTTTTAAACGGCAAAAAAATTGCAGATTCTCCGGGTAGATCCGCCTTTGAACTATCCATGGAACATCTTGAATTAGAGAGCCGAGTTGTTATCCGCATAGTTCACAATAATTTTTGTATGCCTGAATTAATTAACCCGGAGGTAATCCAGGAAAACCTTAAATTTTCATGGCTCAAGGTCTATGTTAATGATGATGGCATTTTATGGATAACCTCCAAGGAAGACCCAAAAGGAAAATATTTTGTTCAACGGGAATTGGATGGTAATTGGCGAACTATTGACACTACTCAAACAAAAGGAGGGATTTTTCTCAATCAGCATAGTATAGAATTGGATCATAGCAAAGGGGGTAATAAATACCGTGTTTTATATGAAAATCCTCAGAGAGAAATCTTTATTTCTGATGAATTCAGTTACTTTTCTGATAAAACAGAGATAAGTCATGTAATAGATACAGATAAATGGATCATTGAATTTACAGAAGAAGTGAGCTTTGAATTGTTAAATGCCAACGGTCGGATTTTAAAACGTGGGAAATCTGTATCCTACGATATTAGAAAACTTCCTTATGCTGACTACATTATTCGTTACGAAGGTAATGAATATCCCTTTGAGAAAAAGAAGACTTTCTGAATTTCAAACTCATTTTCTCCCATTTTTTTTTCAATTTACTGTAATTTCTTTTGCTCTTTTCATAGCCTTTAAAAACATCTGTATTCTTTCCTGAGGCCATTTATGATAGTGTTTAGGCTCAAAAAATGTGATTAATTCTTCATTCACGCCTTGTATACGTTATTTTTTATTCCATATAAAATACCAGCAAACGTTTGTTAGTTAAGTTAATATTTCAGAAATTACTCTGCATACAGTACATAATATTAATTTATAACCAAAAACCAATTAAAAAATGAAAAGAATTCTAACCGGTCTAGTTGCAGTAGCTATTTTTTGGTCATGTTCTACAGAAGAAGAAAATCTTGCAATTCAAGACGAACTTATTGAGGTGCCTCAAAATGTGGAAGTAATGCCTAAAGAAAAAATTGATGAATTTATTATTAAAAGTTTAAGAGAAAATAATGAATTTAATTGGTCAGAAGCCAATGACGTAATGCTTTGGAGTGCTTTAGTGCATGCCGACAGTATTTTAACAGTAGGATATGCTGCATCAGGAGAAACTAATATTAATGAAAGAATTACGTCCATTAATGTGAAAGATCAGGCATGGGTAACTTCCAGAGATGAAGTATTGGATGAAACGATAAGCGTATTATCCAGAAAGTATAACAAAAATGTTGAGTTGGATGATGTGCCTAATTTCACTCATGATGTACTTCCTTTTGTAGAAATGAAATCTTTCGATTTAGAAGTAATCAATCGTTTGCGGTCAATGGAAAATGTGCGTTATATTGAGCCCTTAGGTTATAAAGTTGAATTCCAGACATATGGAAGTAATGAGAGAATGAGCGATTCGGGTTGTTCCAATAAAGCTAAAATCGATTTAGGCTCAGAAAATTATTCTACTATTTCTCCTAATGCTAAGATGTCGTGGAATTATCCTGTAATGGGTATAGATCAGGCCTGGAATCATAGTACAGGTCAAGGGGTAACTATCGGGTTAATTGATACAGGTCTTTCACCTGATCAGGATGGTTTAGGAAATGGATTTAATTCAGGTGCATCCGTAAATAGAACAGTGGAAAGATATGGTTTTCATGCGACTGGCTCATGGTGGTGGAAAGAAATAGATGGTCCGGACGACCAGTGTGGACATGGCACAGCAATGGCAGGCGTTATGGCAGCTCCAAGAGGCGTGTCAGGTTCTTCTGTTGGTGTAGCTTACAATTCTAATTTAATTGGCGTAAGAGGTACTGGCGATGTAGTAGTAAACAGTGGAAATGAAAAAACAGGTGTATCTGACGGTTTGGTTTTCTTAGCTAACAGAAGTGATGTTAAAATAATCAGTATGTCTATAGGAGATGTTTTTCATAATTCTAAAGTGGCAGACGCAATAAGATATGCATATGGCAGAGGTAAACTAATATTTGCAGCAGCAGGAACTTCCACAAGTTTTACAAATTGGTACGGAGTTATCTTTCCTGCTAATATGAATGAAACTGTTGCTATTACAGGGGTGAAAGAAGGACAATATAAAAGATGTGATGTTTGCCATTCAGGTGATAAAGTTGATTTCACCGTGGTGATGGAGAAGTCAGGCTCTAATGAGCATCCTCTTTCTTTGGCTATGTTTGGTGCTGAACCTTCAACTGTTGGTGGTTCATCTGTAGCTACTGCTACTGCGGCCGGCATAGCAGCATTAGTATGGTCTAAAAACCCAGGATGGAATAGAGATCAAATATTGTACAAATTAAAACAATCTTCTGATTTTTTTCCTAACAGAAACTCCAGCTTCGGTTATGGAAATTTAAATGCACTTAAAGCAGTTCAGTAAATATATTTTACGTTTTTATTAAAATTAAAACCAACTCGCACATTGTGAGTTGGTTTTTTAGTTTAGTAACAGTTCTCAAATGTGAATTATGATAAAGCTACAAAAACCCAAACTGTTAATTTTTGATGTAAACGAGACTTTACTTGATATGAGCAAGGTTAAAATAGCTGTTAATAAGCTGTTTAATAACCAACATGCTTTTGATACCTGGTTTTCTCTGTTATTACAAAATGCCATGGTGGAAACTATTACTTCTACCTATCATCATTTTGGAGAAATTGCCAAAGCTTCTATGAAAATGACAGCGGAAAAGTTAGATTATGATATAGATGATCATAATATCGAGAATGTTATTAAAATGATGATCGAACTGCCCCCTCATTCTGATGTGGTCAATGGTTTAAAGATGCTTCAGAAATTCGGCTATCGAATGGTGGCTCTAACGAATGGAGCATTATCTATAGTGGAAAAACAAATGAAATATGCTCAAATCTCTTCTTATTTTGAGCGGTTATTTAGTGTGGAGGAGGTGAAGGCATTCAAACCTAAAAAAGAAACTTATTCACATGTTTTAAAAACCTTAGGTGTAAAAGCAAATGAAGCTTTGCTGATTGCCGCCCATAGCTGGGATATAGCAGGAGGTAAATCTGCAGGTTTACAAACCGCCTATATTGCAAGAAAGGATCAACTATTATACCCTTTAATGGATGCTCCCGAAATTATAGCAAATGAATTGGAGCAAGCAGCTGATGAACTTGTAAAACTATAGGAGGTGCTTATCTAAACCTGTAATTTCTTCTTCCTTTTTAATTTTGAAACTACAATGGCAAATAAGATAATAATGATGCCTAACCACTGCAAAGGAGTGACTTTTTCCGCTAGTAACCAGCTAGAGAAAAATACAGCAACAGGTAATTCAACTGAGCTTAATATAGCGCTCACACTTACACCAGTTTTAGGAATGCCATAGGCAAAAAACAAGGGTGGTATAACTGTACCAAAAAGCGCAAATATTACACCCCACTCAGCTAATCCTCTTTGCAAACTGCCATTCCATAAAAATTCCGGTGGAAAAAGAAGGAAAACGAACATACATGAACCTGTGATCATTAAAGCACTTTTTTGAACAGGTACCAATTTGTTTCCGACACGTCCATTTGCCCAAATAAACACAGCATAAAAGAAGCCGGCCAATAAGCCATACCCTAGTCCCTCCAGACTCCAGGGGATGTTTTCTAAACTGTAAACATTTCCGGCTAAATAGGTACCGAACAAAATAAAAACAACAGATACCCATTGCATAGGAGTGGGGTATTTCTTGTGAAGAACGATTTCAATGATAAGACTGATCCAGGTAAACTGCATAAGCAGTAAAATACCGATGGAAGCGGGTAACTCTTGTATAGCCTTATAATAAAAGATACTTACCAATCCTGTGCTGATACCAGTAAGCAAAACCCTCCAACTACTTTTCCAGGTAAATTTAATTTCAATCTTTTGAATAAGCATCCTTCCTAAAAGTATAGCCCAGAGTATAAGCATTCCGAAAAATACCTGCACTCCTGTTACTTCTCCTAGGGTAAAACCTTCTTTATAAGAAAGTTTTACTAATGTGGTAAGTACTCCAAAGCTACAAGCTCCAAGAAATACTAAAATGGCACCTCTGATCATATTCTAAAATTTTGGACTGCAAAAATGAGGAAATTTTTGCGCTACTGAAGCTTATTGTGTAAAAAATGTCTCTTCAAAAGAATATAACTTCTATAAATACCTTTTAAATGAAAATGAAGATGAATAATCATTAAATAATTGAAGGACTTTTCCTTTTTGCCAAATGAGCTTTTAAAATGGTTGCTGTTAAATGTATCATTTCCTTATCTGCTACGTAAATTTTATTAGTTAATGTTTACACGGAATGAAGTAAAACAGATGTCTAACATTAAATAAAGAAGATATGCCTGACAAAGATATGCCACAAATTAAGAATGAAAAGCAGTATGAAGCTTTGCGTGATCAGGGAATGAGCAAGAAAAAGGCAGCCAGAATAGCTAATACTCCTAGTGAAGAAATGAATAAAGGAGGCGAAAAATATGAAGAACGCAGCAAACAAGAGCTATATGATAAGGCCAAAGAGGTGGGTATAAAAGGTCGGAGTAAAATGTCTAAAAAAGAATTGATAAAAGCCTTAAGGAAAGGCAAGTGAATTTATTATAAAAAATTTTAATCTCTAAAATAAAGAAACATGGAAAATAAAGATTTAGTTGATTCTTTAAATAAATTACTTACAAGGAATTATGACGCCGAAAAAGGCTATGAGTTGTTAGCTGATAAAATTGAGAGAGAGGAATTGAAAGGCTTTTTTAAGCATGCCTATAAAGAAAGGTTTAATTTCGGGCATGAAATTAAAGATATAATAAAAGATTATGGTGCCACGCCTGATAAAGGTACCAGCCTTATTGCAGATGCACATCGTGCTTTAATAAATGTTAGGGATTTGTTAACAGGTGAAGACAAAGAAGCTGTAATTGATGAAGCTATAAGAGGAGAAAATTTTGCCATCGATGATTATAAAGAGGCTTTGGATTTATCATCTTTAAGGGTTGAGCATAAACGCACACTGACAGATCAGTTGGAATCCATTAAAACTTCAAAAAGAGAATTGGAAGGCATGAAAAAAG
>JBEPWY010000136.1:0-8874 GCA_041642185.1 Marivirga sp. | reverse complement strand
AAAGCGATAATGGCAGCCAGGAGGAAGAGAGGGAGATGCCTGTGGCAGTAAGTACCTCATTAAATGATCAGCTGATGACCCAGTTGGGCTATTTAGGACTTGATGAACGCAGGGAGAAAATCGGAAAACAATTAATAGGAAGTATAGAAAGTGATGGCTATATCCGAAGGGAACTTGACGCCATTGTAAATGACCTGGCTTTTTCTCAAAACGTGGAAACAGATGAGGAAGAGGTAGAGGAAGTATTAATGCTTATCCAAGATTTTGACCCTGCCGGTATAGCCGCCAGAAATCTTCAGGAATGCCTGCTATTACAGTTGGAAAGGAAGTTGGAACAATCTGAAGCCAATGTATTAGCTGCCCAAATTATAGATGTTTGCTTTGAGGAATTCAGTAAAAAGCATTACGAAAAAATTATCAAGAAGCTAAATGTTGAAGATGAAAATTTGTTTAAAGATGCTGTAACTGCTATTACCAAACTCAACCCTAAACCGGGCGGATCTGGCTCAGGCTTGGTAAAAACACAGTATCTTATGCCTGATTTTATCCTCAATAATCAGCATGGTGAATTGGTTTTAAGCCTTAACTCAAGAAATGCACCGGATTTGAGAGTTAGCTCTTCTTATTCGGAGATGATGAAAGCTTATGATAAGAGCGATAAAAAAGATAAGAAGTTAAAGGAGACAGTTGGGTTTGTAAAGCAAAAACTTGATGCTGCCAAATGGTTTATTGATGCCATCAAGCAAAGGCAACTGACCTTGCTGAATACCATGCAGGCTATTTTAGAATATCAATATGAGTTTTTCAAAGAGGGCGATGAAAGTAAATTGCGGCCGATGATTTTGAAAGATATTGCAGAGAAAATTGATATGGACATTTCCACAGTATCCAGGGTTGCCAACAGCAAGTCTGTGCAGACAGAATTTGGTATTTATCCGCTTAAATACTTCTTCTCTGAAGGTATAGCAACAGATTCAGGGGAGGATGTTAGTTCCCGTGAAGTAAAGAATACCTTGAAATCATTTATAGATAAAGAAGATAAAAACAAACCACTATCAGATGATAAGCTTGAAAAATTATTAAAAGAAAAGGGTTACCAGATTGCACGCAGAACGGTGGCCAAATACCGTGAGCAGTTAAACATTCCTGTGGCACGATTACGAAAAGAATTATAGTGAGCATCCGTGCCGCAAAGTTCATATCGATAGCTTTTCAGCCATTACTTATGCCCAGTTATATTTTTCTCGGCATTTTGTTTTTTATACCTTATTCCCTGGGTTTTCAGCCGGATCTGAGCTGGAGGTTTATGGTAATGGTATTAATGACCACTTTTCTGATACCGCTAATGGGTGTGCTCTTATTAAATTTCACTAAAACGATCAGCAATTTGAATATGGAAATCAGAAGAGAAAGGTTTTTTCCATTTTTCTTCAATTCTTTATTTTACATAGCAACAACTTATCTTTTCTGGGAAAAATTTCGTTTTCCTCCATTAGTGAATTATATAATGGTTTCTATTACTTTAAGCATTGTAGTTCTGACCATTATTACTTTATTTTGGAAAATAAGTGCACATGCTATTGCGGTTTCAGGTGCCGCTGGTATTTATTTTGCTTTGTTAACCCAAACTGACAGTTCCTATTTATATGTGGGGTTGGTAATTGTTTTTGCACTTTGCGGGTTGGTCGCCTCGGCTAGGCTAAGGCTGATGGTTCATTCGGTAAGCCAGGTTTGGGTGGGCATAATAGTAGGTTTTATGCTGAATTTTCTCACAATTTTAATTTTATATTAAACGAATAGATAATGTACGAATTTTTAAAATACGATTTAATGGATGGTGTTTGTACCATCACTTTTAACAGGCCGGAATTTTATAATGCTTTTAATGATGGTATCAGTTATGAATTCCAGAATGCTTTAAAAAGTGCCGCCAAAGATGATAAAGTAAGGGTGGTTGTAATCACCGGAGAGGGAAAAGCTTTTTGTTCAGGGCAGGATTTAAAATCGGCAAGGGACGATGACGAAAAGATGTTTTACAATTCACTAGAGAAGAGGTACAATCCGATCATTCGCTCTATGAGAAGTCTTCCTAAGCCTATTATTGCCAGGTTGAATGGTGTGGCTGCTGGTGCAGGTTGTTCATTGGCATTGGCTGCAGATATGATAGTGGCTGCCGAGTCATCTAAAATGGTGGAAGTATTTATTAATATTGGTTTAGTGCCTGACTCTGGTTCATCTTTCTTTTTGCCCAACCTGGTCGGGTATCAGAAAGCATTTGAATTATGTGCCATGGGAACTAAAGTAAGTGCTCAGGAAGCTTTTGAATTAGGAATTATCAATAAGGTTGTGCCTGATGGCGAACTGGATTCAGCTGTAAAATCTTATACTGATTATTTTGCTAAGGCACCGACTAAATCTATAGGTATGATTAAGAAAATGCTTAATAAAGCATCTTCATCTTCTCTGGACGAAATGCTGGAATATGAGAAGTATAGTCAGCAGATAGCAGGTTCGTCTGAGGATTATAAAGAAGGTAAGCAAGCTTTTCTGGATAAAAGAAAACCTGAATTTAAGGGGTTATAGGAAGATTGGTCTAATTGTGATATCAGTTGCGAAATCTGAAATAAAAAAAAGCCTGTTATTCAAAAAGAGTAACAGGCTTTTTAATGTTTGATATGGTGATATGTTATTTTTTAAAATAAATTAATACTCAAACCAAACCTGAAAGGATTAGCTGTAATATCCTGAGGCCCTTTTCCGGGGTTGAATAATTCCGATACATCATAATTAAAGAAAGCACCAAATCCTGCAATTCCCATTCTGGCATGAAAGCCGTAACGGAACTGGTTTAGTTCAAATCCTTCTTTACGTTTAATCTTTTTTGTCTGTTCGTTTTCTGTGTATTTAATTTTAGTTTTTCCACTAAGTAAGTAACCTACGCTTCCTCCGGCCGCAAGAAAAAATCCGCGTCCAATTTTGTCTTTGTTGAAATAATACCTGAATTCAATGGGGATGTTAACATAGTTTGCTTCAAATTTGGTCTTTTCAACTACACCATTTCCAATTATATTATTGCCAATGGAATCTAAAATAACGCTTTGAGTTCCATCAAGTTCATTTTGTCTATAGTTCAAGGTAAGGGCAGTGTCCAGGGCATATTTTTCAAAAGAAAAAGAAAATCCACCGTTGAAGGTAAAATTTGATGCTCCTAACTGAACAGGGTACATATAACCGGCAGAGAAATAATTATTCCCTAAGGTTTTTAAATTCATGGCTTCCACATTGTTTTTTGCCAACATGTTTAGTCCAAATGACAAGGTTAAATCTCCCGGAAGATCAGGACGAGGGCCAAAAGTATTTTTTTCTTCAAGGTTTTGCGAGTTCGCTGAACAGATAGTGATAATTAATAAGCTTAGCGTCAATAATTTCTTCATAAATATTTTTAGGTTTCACTTTCAGCGGACAAAGATAGTATTTTAATTTTTAGCATAAATTTTTAAAAGGCTTTTCTTATCCTGAATAATTCCGTAGTTTTGCAAACTGATTCTGAAACGTAGTTATAGAATCTTTATTGTAATTGCTTTTGTAGCTCTTCTGATAGCTATCGAAAGAATAGAGCATCCCGCTAGGGTGGGAAGGTTACAGAGCCTGTGTCGAGTTTAATCGGTATAAGAGTCCTGTCACTTTATTAATGAAATAGAAAATAACAGTCATTATATATGGCTTCGTAGCTCAATTGAATAGAGCACCTGATTACGGCTCAGGAGGTTGCAGGTTTGAATCCTGCCGAGGTCACTAAAAGCTTGCTTTAAACGGCAGGCTTTTTTTTATTATGGATTTTCAAGTTTACATATTGTATAGTGAGAGTCTTGGCCAATATTATGTAGGTCAGACTGATAATCTAGAAAAAAGGTTTAAAAGACATAACCGAGGTCATGGGAAACATACCAAGAAAGGCATTCCATGGGATTTGGTATGGAGCATAGGAGTAGCTGATCGGAAGGAAGCTGTACGATTGGAAGCAAAAATAAAGAAGCGAGGAGCTGCCCGATTCTTAAAGGATTTAAATTCATAACTATTGCTTCGTAGCAAAATTGAATAGAGCATCCCGCTTTTTAGCGGGAAGGTTGCATTCAGAAATTCCTGCCGAGGTCACTTTTTTAAACACAAACACCTTTAATTTCCTTTAGAGGTAATTTTTACGTCCTTAGCTAAACATTTTACAAATTTTATGGACTTAATTAAATAATCTTGAGGCTAATTATCATTTCGATACTTGTTAATGAATTCCCATAAATCCGAACCTTCGACTTCTGCTTTTTCCTGCTTATGGTTCAGATCGGGAAACACTTTGTTATTCAGGATTTTCAAAGCTTTACCCATTCCCATAAATAAAAGCCATAGCGGAGCAGTTACGCAAAGTAGAAAAATGACGGTAAACCATAACGCTAGATTAATAAATCGCTTCATGTTTCTATATATCGGTGAGGGTAGTCTTCCTTGGTTTTTTAAAAGTTTATTTTCTTTTGTTAATTTCTATAAGGTAGGTCGAAAAGGTCGTTTGATAATTCAGAACTTAAAAAGAACTTATTATTTAATAGTGTCATTTTTGCTATAGTTCCTACACCCATAAATGGGTCAATTAAAATGTCACCTTCTACAGACCACCTTAGAATTTAATTTGAAGTGGTTATTTAAAAGGTTTTTTTTAATAAGTATTAGTAAAAAAAAGGATATCTTAACAAAGATATCCTTTCTATTTAATGTGTTAGCTTAAAGCTTAAGGGCAACCTGTGCCTGTATATAAAAAGTTGCTATAGGTGGCAGGAGCAATTGTAGGAGTGGAATTGGTCGTAAAGTTAACACCGTATACTGTCCTTATGTCTACTGCTTCTTGACACCATAACCAGTCCAGGTCAGTTATTAACCCATTTGGATATATATCCCCATCTTTATCGAAAGTGGATGTAGGGAAAAGATTTCCAACAGTTAAATCATAATCAGGACCGCCATTTACGTTAAGATTGGCATCGAAAGGACTTAATAGAAAGAAAGTAAAATCTACTGGAGCACTTTCAATAGTAATGGTTTTTGCAATACCTGCGCCAACATCTCCACTACATCTAACATTCACGAAGTTTTCATTCATAGTGGTAAATGCTTGTCTGGTATTTGGGTAAACTGTTACCGCTGTATTGCCGCCTATCTCTGAGATACTTGCAGCATCACCTGATATCACATAACCTGTACCTGGTAGCCAAAATTTGAAAGCGTGGCTATAACCGCCGCCTCTTGCTAATGGCTCAAATGTAAAGTTTAAATACCCAGTACTGATATCTGTGAAAGAAGTTGTTCTTACAACAAAATCATTATAATCTAAGTCGTTTTCCTGAATATTAGGATCGGTGCTATCATTGATGTCTTCCCAAGCAATATTGTAAGAGTTTCTGAATACGTCAAAATCTCCTTTACAATTTTCGTTTAGGTGAAGGTAACCATCTTCTTCATTGATCATGTCAACTCTGTCCAAGGTCATAGTTCCATCGAACAACACATCGTTTATATATAGCTTTATGTAAAAAGACTGTTCATCAGCAGGTAGGCTGGCATCATATGGGAATTTTAAGCAAAGAAGCTCGTTAGCTTCGTCTTCACTTCCATAATCACCATCGGCAGATCCACTCCAGATTAATTCATTAGGGCCTGTTTCAAGTTCACTTGGATAAACTTCTGCATATAAAGTAGCTACTTTATGTCCTTCTTCAGGCTCACAGAAGTTAGCAAATATACATAGGTTCTTTACTTCTTTCATGTGTATATTCCAAAAAACAAAGCCAAATTGAGGTGGAGTGAAATCTTCCACACATAGTACTTCTACGTCATACTCAATTTTTCTGTATTTTTCTACAGTAACATCAAAAGGTAATGACTGACTAACAAAATTGCCGAAATCGCTACCTGTCATAGGTGTAGCGTATAATGGGTTGTCATCTCCGTCATAAAGCTGAACACTAGATACTTCATAGTCGCCCGGGGCAAGTTCTATCAGTTCTGTTTTATAATTATCTCCCCATACCTTAAGGTCGATGGTGTAGTCATTACCACCCATTGTTATTATAGCATAAGAAGCTAAACTCATATCACAAACTTCCGCAAAGTTTATTACTCCATTTGTTCCATGATCATCTCTTCCGGCATTATTGCCATTATTTGCTCTGTCACCAGTGAATATAAATTCAACGCCGTTTTTTTCTACTGTGGCAACATCATCTTGCTGACAGGAATACATAAAAATCATTGCCATGGAAGCCAGGCAAAGGTTAAAAGTTTTAAATAAATTTTTCATAATTGGTTCTTAGTTAAATTTTTAAAAAATTTTAATAAATAGGTCGAATATTACATTCGTTTGTTGGTGATCTAATGGATGGTCTCATCATTTTTTTTGGTTTAAGTTTATTTGATCAAATTATAATGATGGTATATAGTAAATGCTAAATAATATGCTAGACTCATTATATGTTTGTAGACGTTATATGCCTTTATTATGTTTTTATATGGTTAAATAAAGTTTTGTTAATATTGAATTATTTTTAGTTAGTCAAATTGGAAATTAGATAAGTCCCGACGTATGTTGATTAACCACAGGTAGGACAAGTGAAGAATAGTAGTTTTAAAAGTGTGTTCACGATATTCATAGTGATTTTCAACTATAAAAGGTACGTATTAATTGATGTTGATAAAAAATGATTAAATTGTATTAATTAAATAAAAAAATATTTACGCTTAACAAAAAAAAGCAACTACCCAGAACTACTATGAAATAATTTTATTTAGGAATTTGGATTAGTTTCAATTAAAAAATATAGCATTAGGAGCAGGGCATAAATATAACAGCTAATGTTGTACCTGAATATTTGCAAAAGAAAACGAGGGGGTAATGTTAGGGAGGTGGTATTTAATAAAAACATATTATTAAGTAAAAAAAAGGATATCTTAACAAAGATATCCTTTCAATAATTTAATGTGCTATTTTAAAGCTTAAGGGCAACCTGTACCTGTATATAAAAAGCTGCTATAGGTGGCAGGAGCAATTATAGGGGTGGAATTAATTATGAAATTATTACCATAAATTGTCCTTATGTCAACAGTTTCTTGACCCCACAACCAGTTTTGATCAGTTACAAACCCATTTGGATATTCCTGTCCATCTTTCATGAAAGTAGATGTAGGGAAAAGGTTTCCAGCAGTTAAATCATAATCCCCACCACTACCAGATACACCAAGGTTAGCATCGAAAGGACTTAATAGAAAGAAAGTAAATTCTACTGGAGCACTTTCAATAGTAATGGTTTTTGAAATACCTGTGCCAACATCTCCATCACATTTAACGTTTACGAAGTTTTTATTCATAGTAGTAAATGCTTCTCTGGTGTTTGGGTAAACTGTTACAGCTGTATTGCCATCAATCTCTGATATACTAGCAAATTCTCCTGATATCACATAACCTGTACCTGGTAACCAAAACCTGAAAGCGTGGTTGTAAACGCCGCCTCTTGCTAATGGATCAAATTTATAGTTTAAATACCCTGTACTAATATCTGTGAAAGTAGTTGTTTTTACAACAAAATCATTAAAATCAACATCGTTTACCGGAGGGCCAGTAACGATGTCTTCCCAAGCAATGTTGTAAGAGTTTCTGAATACATCAAAATCTCCTTTGCAATTTTCATTTAGGTGTAGGTAGCCTTCTTCTTCATTGATCAAGTCAACTCTGTCTAAGGTCATAGTTCCATCGAACAATATATCGTTTATATATAACTTTATGTAAAAAGACTGTTCGTCAGCAGGTATGCTGGCATCATAAGGGAATTTTAAGCAAAGAAGCTCGTTAGCTTCATCTTCACTTTCATAGTCACCGTCGGCAGATCCACTCCAGATTAATTCGTTAGGGCCAGTGGCAAGTTCACTTGGATAGATTTCCGCATATAAAGTAGCTACTTTATGTCCTTCTTCGGGCTCACAGAAGTTAGCAAATATACACAGATTCTTTACTTCCTTCATGTTCACATTCCAAAAAACAAAGCCAAATTGAGGTGGAGTGAAATCTTCTACACATAGTACATCTATGTCATACTCAATTTTCCTGTATTCTTCCACTTCAACACTAAAAGGTAATGACTGATCAACAAATCTACCGAATTCGCTACCTGTCATAGGTGTAGCGTATAGTGGATTGTCATCTGCGTCATAAAGCATACAGCTTGTTACTTCATAGCTGCCCGGATCAAGTTCTACCAATTCTGTTTTATAATTATCTCCCCATGCTTTAAGGTCGATGGTGTAGTCATTACCGCCCATTGTTATTATAGCATATGAAGCTAAACTCATATCGCAGTCTGCTACATATTCTCCATTATCTCTACCAGCGTTATTGCTATTACCTACCCTGTCACCGGTAAATATAAATTCAACACCGTTTTTTTCTACTGTGGCAACATCATCTTGCTGACAGGAATACATAAAAAGCATTGCCATGGAAGCCAGGCAAAGGTTAAAAGTTTTAAATAAATTTTTCATAATTGGTTCTTGTTTAATGTTTAAAAAATATTGATAAAATAGATTTAATATTACATTCGTTGGTCGGTGACCTAATGGATGGTCTCATCATTTTTTAAGGTTTAAGTTTGTATAATAGAATTAATTTGAAGGTGGATGATATGCGTTAAGCTCATCATACATTTGTAGACGTTATATGTCTTTGCTATGTTCTAATATGTTTGATTCATGTTTTTATGAATATTGAACTATTTTTAGTTGGTTAAATTGAGAATTATGTTGGTTCCAATGCTCAGAAATTATTTACGGTTGGGATAG
>JBEPWY010000135.1:0-8916 GCA_041642185.1 Marivirga sp. | reverse complement strand
AGAGGCGGAGAGCAACAAATTGCTTACCTTATGGAAGAGGTTGCAAATAAGGGTGTTAAACCTATGGTAGCAGGAAGGCCTGACTCTGCTTTCGAAAGCTTCTCCAACAGTAGAAGGTGGGATTTTTACCCTTTAAAGATGAAGAATTCTATTGATTTCAGATCTGCAGGTCGGCTGAAGAACTTATGTAAGCAGCTAGAAATTGATATTATTCACGTACACAGCTCTCGGTCACATGGTATTGCCTATCTATCTTTCCTGATGGGAAATAGAACCAAAATACTGGTGAGCAGGCGTGTAGATTTTCCTCTTAAAGACAATTGGCTCTCCAAGCATAAATATAATATTTCGGCAGTACAAAAAATTGTTTGCGTTTCGGACGTCATTCGGGACATGGTAATTCCCCACTTAGCTCAACCTGATAAATGTATTACTATCCACAGCGGTGTAGATATTCATAAATTTGAAAATTTTCGTAATAATGATTATCTCCGAAAGCAATACAAAATCAGTTCAGAAACTATTCTTATTGGCAACACCAGTGCTATAGCTCCTCATAAGGATTATTTTACTTTTATAGATACAGTTGTAGAATTCCTTAAGAATTACTCTATAAAAGTGAAGTTTTTCATCATAGGATCAGGGCCCATGCAGGCAGAAATTGAAGCTTACATTCAAGAAAAAGGAGTTGAAGAACATATTATTTTAACTGGATTTCTGGAAAATATTAAAGAAGTACTGCCTTCATTAGATGTATTTCTCATCACTTCTGAAACAGAAGGTTTAGGCACCAGCATATTAGATGCATTTGCTGCTAAAGTACCTGTGGTAGCCACTGCAGCAGGTGGAATTCCTGAACTGGTGAAACATGAGGAAACCGGCTTGCTTTCTGCTATTAAGGAACCTAAGGAATTGGCAAAACAACTTAATGAGTTATTGAGCAACTCAGAAAAAAAAGAAAAACTTGTGAATGGTGCCTTTGATCTGGTAAAAAATAAATCGAAGCAAAATATGGCTAGTGCTTATCTTGCAATTTATAAAGCTATACTAGAACAATGAAAGCTTCTCTCATCATCTCCTTTTATAATAGACTGGACCAACTGGAGTTAATCTTAGCTGCACTGGAACGTCAGAGCGTTCAATCATTTGAGGTAATTATTTCAGATGATGGCTCAAGAGAAGAGGTTGTGAACAAAATACAGCTTATTATTAAAGAATCCCCCTTAAGGATTAGTCATGTATGGCATCCTGATAACGGATTTAACAAAACAAAAATATTAAATCAGGCAATCCTTAAAAGCGAAACGGATTATTTGATTTTTATTGATGGCGATTGCATTCCTGCTTTACATTTCATTAAAGATCATTTAAAGTATGCAAAAGAGAACCGTGTGGTAGTAGGACGAAGGGTAGAGCTTTCAGATACTGTAAGTCAATTGCTCAATAAGGAATTCATTCAATCAAGCCAATTTGACCGCTTAGCTGCTATTGCTTTTAAAGATGGGTTAAAAGGTAAAACAAGAAAAGCCGAGGCTGCATTTCGAATTAATTCTAAATGGATAAATGAATTATTAGGAAGCAAAACAAAAGGTATTTTAGGTTGTAATTTTTCTATCTCTCGCGACCTGCTATTAGGACTGAACGGTTTTGACGAAAGATATATTTACCCTGGTGTAGGTGAGGATACTGAATTGCGTGAACGGGTGAGAAATGCCGGCTATGAAATATTTAAACCTAAATTTGCTTTAGTTCAATACCACTTATGGCATAAAAAACAAAGCCGTTCCGGAGAACCAGAGAACCTTAAACTACTTCAGGAAACCATTGATAATAAATATATTAAGACCCCTTACGGAATCAAGTCCTGAAAAGATTTCTATTTCTTTAGTCCAAAGAAAGTTTTTAATCTATAGCGAAAATATTTGCCTTTGTAACTGGGACGATGTTTACCAATCATAGAAAAATATTCGTTGTTTCGGATGTCTTCCGAAATATATTTAAAACTGAAGTTATGCTTCCAGGCTACATAGTTGAAACTAAGCTGATCTCTTTTACTACCTGTTTCAAGCACCTTCCACCAGCTTTCCATTACTTCCTTTACTTCTTCATCTAAATGCTTACGTATTAAGACACCAGAACTTATAAGGCCATTATCGGCAGGATAACCCTCCAGCTTAAAGCCTTCAATTTGTTTAATCATTTTTTCCGGACTATCTTTTTCCTTTCCTGTTTTTCGCTTTTCTTCCAAAATAGCTTCCAACTCCTCATAAATGCAATTTCGCGCATCTGAACATTCATTATGATCAAAAACCAACATTTTCTCATTTTCCAACTCGTTCAGAAGAGAAAGTGCCTTCTTTTTAATCAGAAAATTTCCATCCATGAAAATTGAATAACTATAGTCTGGTAGATATCTGTGGGCTAAAATTTTTATTTTCCTGCTATTCCTCGCTATATCTTCAAACTCTGGCTCAACTTTAATTACTTTCCAAATGCGAGACTTAAAGGAGCGGTCTGTAAAGCAAATATAATCAACTCCGGGAAGTTTCTTCTGAGGCAATAGGTCGTCATAACTACCAAAGATAGCGGTATAAACTACAATTTTATTTTTCATTTTTACTAATAAAAAAAGCTACCCCATCATAACGATCAGGTAGCTTTATTAATGTATTTTAAGAATTATTAATATCTGTAATATTCAGGCTTGTATGGTCCTTCTGGTGTTACACCGATATAATCTGCCTGGTCTTTGCTAAGCGTATCAAGCTCTACACCAATTTTAGATAAATGTAAGGCAGCTACTTTTTCGTCCAAATGTTTTGGTAATGTATAAACAGCATTCTCATATTTATCTCTATGCTTCCACAATTCAATCTGTGCCAATGTCTGGTTGGTAAATGAATTAGACATTACAAATGAAGGGTGGCCAGTAGCACAACCTAAGTTGACTAATCTACCCTCAGCTAAAAGTATTACTTGCTTACCGCCTTTAAAAGTAATTAAATCAACCTGTGGTTTAATGTTATCCCACTCTGCGTTTTTATGTAACCAATCTACGTCGATTTCATTATCAAAGTGACCAATATTACAAACAATGGCTTTATCTTTCATTGTTTCAAATAAATCACTGGTAATAATATCTTTATTTCCTGTGGCAGTAACAATTATATCAGCTTCCAAAACAGCTTTTCTCATTGGTTTCACTTCAAAACCGTCCATTGCAGCTTGTAACGCACAAATAGGATCAACTTCAGTAACAATTACTCTTACTCCTGCACCACGTAATGAAGCAGCAGAACCTTTACCTACGTCACCATAACCACCAACAACAGCTACTTTACCAGCCATCATTACGTCAGTAGCTCTTCTGATTGCATCAACCAATGATTCTTTACAACCATATTTGTTATCAAATTTAGATTTAGTAACTGAATCGTTAACATTGATAGCAGGCATTGGAAGTGTGCCTTTTTTCATTCTTTCGTACAATCTGTGAACTCCTGTAGTAGTTTCTTCAGATAAACCATTAATTCCGGCTCCTAATTCAGGATACTTATCTAAAACCATATTAGTTAAATCACCACCATCATCAAGAATCATATTCAATGGCTTTTTATCTTCACCGAAGAATAATGTCTGCTCTATACACCAGTTAAATTCTTCTTCTGTCATACCCTTCCAGGCATAAACAGGAACCCCTGTAGCAGCAATAGCTGCGGCCGCCTGATCTTGTGTAGAGAAAATATTACATGAACTCCAGGTTACTTCAGCACCTAAAGCAGTTAAAGTTTCTATCAATACTGCAGTTTGGATTGTCATGTGTAAACAACCTGCAATTCTTGCTCCTTTTAATGGCTGTTCTTTACCATACTCTTCTCTTAACGCCATTAAGCCAGGCATTTCAGCTTCTGCCAAAGTGATTTCCTTTCGGCCCCAGGCAGCTAATGATATGTCTTTTACTTTGTAATTCTGTGTATCGATCATGTTATTGTATTTTTTCTATCTAATAAGAACACAAAATTACCACATAAGTTTTATAATAAGAAATTTAGTATAATTTAAAAACCAACACGTCCCGATTAAGACAAAAAACTAACTTCTTTAAAATGGTATTTTCTTAAAGCGCCTGATTCATCTTCAATAATAAGAACTCCTCCAGGTTCAGTAGCTCTTAAAATCCCGTTAAATTTCCCGTTTTTATCTTCATAAAAGCCTACAACATTTTTTCTGAATAACCTATCCTCATACAACTGACGAATAATCCTGAAATCATTACTTCGAAGCATCAGGTAATAATGTTCTATCCGGGCAATAACATCTGACAAAACATGGTTTATATCATAATCTAGAGCTGAAATATTTTTTAGTGAAGTGGCTGTTTCCAATAATTGATCAGTTTGATTTACATTTAAACCAATCCCAATTATACTTTGAACTATGCTAAGCTGATTGATGTTATTTTCAATTAAAATACCAGCAATTTTACGTCTGTTAACATATAAATCATTAGGCCATTTAATATTTACTTTAGCCTGTGGGCATTCTTTTTTAACAACATCGTATAACGCAAGAGATACGATCCTGTTCAAATCGAATTGCTGTGAAGGCTTTAAAAATTTCGGCTTAATAAAAAGAGAAAACGTAAGGTTTTTACCAGGTTCACTTAACCAGCTGTTTCCTCTTTGGCCTTTACCCTTCGTTTGTTTGTCGGTAATAACAATTGCGCCCTCAAAAAGCGTGTTTTTTACTGCCATTTCCGCTACATATTGGTTGGTGGAATGACAGCTTGGCAGGGAAACAAGTTGTTTCCCCATAAATAAGGTATTGGCAAAGATTTTATGCAATATTATTTCGTAGATTTACAACAAATAAACAAGATAGTTTTTAAACCAAAAAATATTTAATGAACTCAGAAGCTTTAAGCAAAATAGTAGTGCAGGGAATGCAGGAGAAAAAAGCGAATGATGTCACTATTTTAGACCTTTCTCAAGTGAAAAACTCGGTTGCCGATTATTTTATTTTATGCTCGGCAGGCTCAGACACACAAGTTGATGCAATTTCTGATTCAGTGGAAGCATTTGTATACAAACAAACAAAAGAAAATGTTTGGCAAAAAGAAGGTAAAAACAATAAAGAATGGATTTTACTGGATTTTGTAACGGTAGTTGCGCATATTTTTAAAACGGATAAAAGAGCGCATTACAACCTCGAAAGTTTATGGGGGGATGCCAAAGTTATAGAAGTAGAGAACGCATAAAATTTTTAATAAACATATTGCTTTATGCTTCCGTTAAGCATGCAAGCTAATTGATAAGTAACAAGGAATAATGGCAGAAAAACCAAACAACAAAGACAAGAGAAAAAAAATCATACCTAAGCCACCTCAAAAACCAAATTATCAGGTTTGGGTAATTATTGCATTAATATCTGTGGTATTTGGAATTTCCATATTTAGTGGCGGTAGTAGTGCCATTCAAATTTCGGAAAAACGATTTGAAAGAATGTATTTAAGTAATGACATTAAAAAAGTTGTCTTACTTAAAAACCAAGGGGTCGTAGAGGTTTATTTAAAAGATGAAGCCCTTCAAAACTCCAAATATGTACAAGAACTTGAAAACAGTGGTAATCCCTGGAATTACGAAAAAGGACCACATTACACTTTTGAAATACCAAGTTTAGAAATTTTTGATAAGAATTTTCAGCAACTTGAAAGCCAGGTTTCTGATGACCAACGCATAGGATATGAAGTTGAAGAAAGAACTTCCTGGACAGATATGTTCTGGAGTTATGGATTCCTGATATTCCTTTTATTTGGCGTATGGTTCCTAATGAGACGTATGTCCGGACAAGGAGGCCCCGGCGGTCAGATATTTAATATCGGAAAATCTAAGGCTGCTCTTTTTGATGCTGAAAATAAAGTTAAAATAACATTTAAGGATGTTGCAGGACTTGATGAAGCAAAAGAAGAAGTTGAAGAAATTGTTGAATTTTTAAAAACCCCGTCAAAATTCACAACTTTGGGCGGTAAAATTCCAAAAGGTGCTTTATTAGTTGGACCTCCCGGAACAGGTAAAACCTTATTAGCTAAGGCAGTTGCTGGTGAAGCCGGTGTTCCTTTCTTTTCATTATCAGGTTCTGATTTTGTGGAAATGTTTGTAGGAGTAGGTGCTGCCAGGGTGCGGGATTTATTTAAACAAGCAAAAGAGAAAGCCCCTTGTATTGTATTCATAGATGAGATTGATGCTATAGGACGCTCTAGAGGTGGTGGCAGAATGCCAGGTTCTAATGACGAAAGAGAAAATACTCTAAACTCATTACTCGTTGAAATGGATGGTTTCTCTACCGATTCAGGTGTTATTATTTTAGCAGCAACTAACAGACCAGATGTATTGGATCAGGCTTTAATGAGGCCAGGAAGGTTTGACAGACAAATAAGTATTGACAAACCTGATATAGTTGGAAGGGAAGCTATTTTTAAAGTGCATTTAAAGCCACTTAAAATTGATAAAGAACAGGTTGATTCAAGAAAATTAGCGGCTCAAACTCCGGGATTTGCAGGTGCTGAAATTGCCAATGTTTGTAATGAAGCGGCCTTAATTGCTGCCAGAAAAAACAAAAAAGCAGTTGAAATGCAGGATTTCCACGATGCAATAGATAGAGTAATCGGTGGATTGGAGAAGAAAAACAAATTAATTTCTCCGAACGAGAAAAAGATTGTTGCTTACCATGAAGCAGGTCATGCGGTAGCAGGTTGGTTCCTGGAACATGCTGATCCTTTGGTAAAAGTAAGTATAGTGCCAAGAGGTGTAGCTGCTTTAGGCTATGCTCAGTACCTTCCTAAGGAGCAGTTTTTGTATCAGACAGAACAATTAATGGACGATATGTGTATGGCACTAGGTGGAAGAGCTGCAGAGCAAATTACTTTTGGTAAAATTTCCACAGGAGCTTTAAGTGATTTAGAAAGGATTACCAAAATGGCTTATAGCATAGTAAGTGTTTATGGTATGAACGATAAAATCGGTAATGTTTCCTATTACGACTCTAAAGACGGGGGAGATTATAAATTTACCAAGCCTTATTCAGAATCAACTGCGCAAACAATTGATGAGGAAGTTAGATTGCTAATTGATACAGTTTATGAGAGAACGTTGAAATTATTGACTGACAAGAAAAAGGAACTAGGGATTTTAGCTGAACAACTTCTTGAAAAGGAAATCTTATTCCAATCTGATTTGGAAAGTCTAATTGGTAAGAGACCGTTTGCAGAGCAAACTACTTATGAAGCTTTTACGAATAACGGTAAAATATCCGTTGCAGAAGCCGAGGTAAAAGATGAAGAGCTAAAAGAAGATAAAGAGGAAAAGGAAGAAATTATAACTGAAGACACTAACAAATCAGGGGATTCAGATGGTGAAAAGAGTTAATTATCCTTAACAACTTGTTTAATAAAAAAGTCCTGGAAAATTTCAGGACTTTTTTTATGTCACAGCCTGAAAATCTTTTTATAAACAGGCTTACGGTAAATAAACTGTAACCATAATACAGGATACAAAAGGTAATCCATCCAAAGAAAAGGGGATTTAAAATTGATATCATCTACAACGACAGATTGACCATTATCTAAATTTTTCACCTTATGATGATGCCTCCAGTATTTAAGAAAAAAAGGCAGCTTAACACCTTCGTCTATAAATTCAAATAAATTTTCATCCGTATTGCTGTAGGTTATATCACTAATCCAATCCTGCTTGAAGAAAATGAAATTAAGCCTTAGATGTACTTTATCTCCTTTTTCACATCCCCCGAACTCTTTCAACTCAACAGGAGGAAAAGGAGGATTTAATTTTAGAAATAAATCTTCAGAAAATCCATCCTTTACCTTGAGGTAATGTTGGGCAACATTGGTAGTGATTTTTAAATTCATATGACTAAAATATAGTAAAGCTTAAATTGTTTTGATAAAACTGTAGATTATTTGGTTTCAATCAATAAATTGCTAATTATTCTTTACCGTATTGGTGAACTACCACTTCTTTTGAATTAAGCTTTAACTCAAATATTTTATTATATTCTGATTCTTTAATCTCTTCCTGAGGCCTATCTGCTTCCAGGGCCTCTATCTGCTTCAGAATATTATCAGTATGACCAATCACAACTATAGTATCTGCTTCTATTTCCGTAAGTATTTTAGCAAATCCCTCAAAATCCTTAGGATCATATTTACCTAATTCTAGTCTCTTTGCTTTTATCAGGGGCTGGGCAGTTTCAATTGTTCGTTGATAGTCGGAACTAAAAACAGTATCAACTTCTATATTTTTAAACCATGAGGCTAAATCTACAGAACGCATAACGCCATCTACAGTTAAAGATGGATCCTTATCTGTCGTAGTATCCTTCTCTGCATGTCTTACAAAATAAATAGTTTTATCCATATCTTCTCCTACGTTGCAAGCAGAAAACAATATCAACATCAGCGGTATTAAAATAAAATTTTTCATGATCAAAGTTATAAAATTCGTTATTCCGACTTTTATTAATTACATATTATTTTTGAATGAATTTGTGGCTCTAAATTATGGTCTTCTAAATCATTGCCCATTACATTTTCTGTATGGATACAAAAAGCTCAAGAGAACATCCTGGGAGTGACATCATAGTATTGGAAGTTGAAAATAATGCTATATAACAGGCAGTAAATTCTGGTTGATTTGAAAAAATTAATTTACTAAAATTAATAGATAACAGATATTAGAAATCTTATAATAGTTAATTCAATAAAAGAAGGGTTTAAAAAGCAATTATAATTTAATATGCTTTGGGAAAAGCAACAATGAAATTAGCCCCTTTTCCTAGCTGGCTTTCGCACCAGACACTGCCATTCATTTCTTCCACATATCTTTTAACAATAGATAAGCC
>JBEPWY010000134.1:0-8939 GCA_041642185.1 Marivirga sp. | reverse complement strand
GTTATTCATCTGTCAATAACAATATAGCTGTTAACCAGTTAGACTTGCCCGAAATCATTAATTTTAAGGCAAATACTGCAGGTGCAGCCGATGAAGTAAAGTGGATATTTAAGGAACAAGGGAGTGCAACCGCTATTCAAACCTATACAGATGCCACCGATCCTTACACTCTATATGATGCCGGTGGCTGGACGGTTTTGCCCGGGGTTTATGAACTTGAAGCTATTCAGGTAAGCAGTGGCGTAGATGGTACTGCTAAGATAATTGTTATAACTATCAATCCACCCCCACCTCCTTCATTTACCTTAAGTACTACTCCAGCATCTTTAACTGTTTTTCAGGGAGAATCAATCAGTAGCACAATAAAAATTACTCCTAATGTTACTTTTTCAGGATATGTTAATTTAGTGACGAATGATTTACCGGAAGGAGTAACGGCAGAATTTGCACCATCCATGGTTAATACAGAGGGAAATTCTATTATTACCTTTAATGTAACGGATGATGCTGCGGTAGGTAGTTCATCTGTAATAATTACAGCTACTGGGCCGGATAATGTTCAAGCCAATACGACTATGGACCTTACTATTGAAAGGGTTTCTATTCCTGATTTTGAACTTACTTTGGGAAAGGAACAATTGACTTTAATACAGGGCGAAGAAGCACAAGTTAATATTATAATCAAGCCTATTGATGGTTTTGATGAGGATGTTGCCTTTGAAGCAATATCCTCCATTCCAGAAATTCAATTAATTATTGAACCGGGAATATTAGAGGGCGGTTCCGGAGAAACCGAATTAAGTATTATTACTGATGAATTCACCCCCATCGGAGAGGTTTTTATACAATTTATAGCCAGTTCTCAGTCTAGAGAATTAAAAGATACTATTGATTTGCTAATCCAACCCATACCTATAAGTGTGATACCTAAAAATCAATTTTCTCCAAACGGAGATGGGATAGACGAATTTTGGATAATTGAGGAAATAGAAGAAGTACCCGAATTTTCAGTGTTGGTTTTTGATAGGCTGGGACGGGAAGTTTACCGCGCTCAACCGTATAAAAATGATTGGGACGGAACTGATGAAAATGGCTCTCAGCTTATTTCAACAACTTATTTTTATGTTTTAAAAAATGCGGAAGGTAAAACAGTGAAATCAGGCAGTTTGAACTTAATCCGTTAATTAGGATAAACTTCTAACAAAAATTATTTATGAAGTTAAGTGGTTTGTAGAAAAATAAGCACTCTAAAACAATAGATTTTATGAACCTCTTATCTAAATTTGAATTAAAATATTTTTCACGACTAAAACCTTAATATAAGGGAGTTCCTAATTACCAGGCAATGCCCTAAATAGAGGACTCTACTATAAATTTCCGGCTTAAAGTATTGTTAATAATCAGTAAAATCCTTAGCATCGAATGTTTCGGAAAGGAATATTTGTAAATGTTTTTATATTGCAGATTAAATGAGGAATTTTGAATTCAGTCGATAAAATTAACAATCTGACAGATGAATAGAGCTAGACAGCCGATATGAAGAGAATTGAAATGAAAAAAATATTTTTCACACTTTTACTTTGTGTTGCTGTTTTTATTACAAAAGCACAGGTTTTCCAGATACCGAATCAGTATTTTGTATCACCTTATACTATTAATCCCGCCTATAGTGGATTGGAGGGTTATACCTATTTGCAACTAATGCATAAGCAGCAATGGTTAGGTATAGAAGATGCCCCTTCCATTTCAAATGTAAACATTCAGCTCCCTGTTTCGAGAAAATTTAATTTAGGAGGCAATCTGTTTTATGATCAAAACGGCCTTATAAAGACTACCTCGGCGATGCTTTCAGGAAATTATTTAATTCCTTTTAGTCCTTCACAAAGGTTAAGCATAGGCCTTTCAGGTGGTTTCTTTAATACAGAATATGATATTGGAAGTTCCAGTAACCCTGACGATCCTGCCATTGGGAATTTTAATTCAGTTTATAATCCTGTTGTTAGTTTCGGTTTAGCCTATTATACCCCTAAGTTTCATATTGGAGCAGCACTTCCAAGTTTGCTGGGAAACACCCTTTACAGACCGGAAATATCAGAAACACCTTTTGATGTTTTTTATGACCAAATGATTTTCAACATTGGATATAAATTAAGCACTCCCTCTGGAAGCATTGCTTTTGAACCTTCTGCTGTTTATAAAATAGAAAAAGGAGTAGAAGATTTTATGGAGTTTTCAGGTGTCCTGAATTTTGCTGAAGCTATTTATGACGGAGCCTCCTATAGGCCTGATTACGGACCTTCTATATTGTTCGGATTCAATTTAGGAGCTTTGAGGTTTGGTTATTCATACGAATTTGCCGGAAATCAGGTGGAACAGTTTGGGCAGGGGAGCCATGAATTTTTACTTGGTCTGAAAATAGGTAAGAAAAAATCTTTTGCTGTTAAGAAACCTAAAGAGAAGCCTGTGCCGCAGAAAATTGTGAAGGAGCCTGTGAAAAAAGAAGAACCAAAAGAGGAAGTGAAGCCACAAACCGACACTGTAAAAGTTAAGAAAGTACAACCTATAATGAAAAAGGATCCGGTACCGCAGAAAGCAGAGCCTAAGCCACAGGAGACAAAACCAAAAGAAGTGACTTACTTTGTTATAATAGGAGCATTTAATAGCCTCGAAAATGCCAATGAATTTATTGTGGAAATGAAATCCAATGGCTTTAAAGATGTTGATCAGATATATAATCCAAAAAGTGGCCTAAATTATGTTTATATTCTGAAAACCAAAGATGTTGATGACGCTAGAGCCATGCGTATGGTAATGCGGCAGACAGAAAAATTTGATGAGACATGGATCTATATCAGGGAAGATAATTAAAAATTCTTCCCTGGTTTTTCTGTGTTAGTATAAGCAATTTTATAAGATAAAAATGGTGTAATTTCATCATTATTAGGCAATCGAAAACTTATTACATTTTGTCAATTCCATCAATTTTCTGATCATCATTAAATACCATTCAAAAAAAACTGATTGCTAACATTTCATGCATTTTCTATCTTGAATCAAAATTCAATACACCTATGAGAAAATTCCCGCTAAAATTAAGCCTTCTACTGTTCACAATTTTGTCAGTTATTGCTTGTGATACTCAGGAAGAGCAAATAAAAGCCGATTTAATCATCAAAGGAGGCACTATTTATACTGTGGATGACAAACAACCTACAGTAGAAGCAGTGGCCGTAAAGGATGATAAAATAATTTTTGCCGGAGCAGAGAAAGACCTTGAGGTTTATTTATCTGAAAACACTCAGCAAATAGATCTTAAAGGTGCCACCATGACCCCCGGTTTAATTGAAGGACATGGTCATTTTATGGGTTTAGGCTATAATGAGCTCAATGTTGATCTATTAGATACTAAAAGCTATCAGGAAATTATCGATAAAGTGAAAATTGCAGTAGCTGATGCCGAGCCAGGCCAGTGGATTACCGGAAGAGGCTGGCACCAAAGTAAGTGGACAGAAATGCCGGATGATATGGTTAATGGTTTTCAAACGCATGACTTGTTGAGCGAAATATCTCCGGACAATCCCGTTTACTTACGGCATGCAAGTGGACATGCAGGTTTTGCTAATGCCAAAGCCATGCAGATAGCAGGAGTGATGCCTTTGGCAAAAGAAGGTATGGGTAAGGTAGAAGTTGAAGGAGGGGAGATATTTAGAGATGAAAATGGAAATCCTACAGGTATTTTTAATGAAAGGGCTATGACTTTGATTACTCAGCATATACCGGAAAGTACTAAGGAGAAAGACAGGCAAGCATTTGACTTGGCAGTAAAAGCCTGCTACAGAAATGGTATCACCAGCTTTCATGATGCAGGCATAGGCAGAGAAAATATTGCTTTATACCGTGAAATGAAAGAAGAAGGTAAGCTCGGTATTAGAATGTATGCCATGCTTACCGGCTGGGATAAAGAATTATTGGAAGAGTGGTATGCCAAAGGGCCTGAAATTGATTCAATGAATTTGCTGACCATCCGCTCTGTAAAATTAAATTGTGACGGGGCTTTAGGTTCTCGTGGAGCCTGGTTATTGGAAGAGTATACAGACCGCCCGGGACATTTCGGTCATGAGACTTTACCCATGAGTATGGTGACTGAAACGGCTGAGAAAGGATTGGAAAATGGATTTCAAGTCTGTTCCCATGCCATTGGCGACCGTGCCAACAGGGAGATATTAGATCGTTATGAAGCTGCTTTTAATAAAAAGACCGAGCTGACAGATAACCACCGTTTCAGAATTGAGCATGCGCAGCATCTTCACCCTGATGATATACCGCGTTTTGCCGAATTGGGCGTAATACCTGCTATGCAGGCTGTACATATGTCGTCGGACAGGCCATGGGCAATTGATAGGCTGGGCCAAAAACGTATTGAAGAAGGTGCTTATATGTGGCAGGCGCTGCTGCAATCTGGTGTGCCGATTGTAAATGGAACCGATGTTCCTGTGGAGCCTGTAAATCCTTTAGCAAGTTTTTATGCAAGTGTGAGTCGTAAAACATTAGCAGGTGAGCCTGAAGGTGGTTATGAGCCGGCACAAAAGATGACGCGCGAACAGGCGCTTAAATCCTATACTCTAGATGCCGCTTATGGTGCTTTTGAAGAAGATACTAGAGGATCTATTGAAGTAGGTAAACTGGCCGATTTTACTGTTTATGATAAAAACATTATGACAGTGCCGGAAGCTGAAATCCTTAAAACAAATGTAACAAAGACTATTTTTGGTGGGAAAGTAGTTTTTGAAATGTAATGGTAGTGTAAAATAGAATTTATTTTCTGTACCCCTTCTCGATAAATAAAGAAGGTTTTTCATCCTTATAAAAAGTTGTAAATTGACTTTTTATAAGGATGAGAATAAACATAAATCACTCTCTGAGACTAAAATATAAATTATCTTCATTCTTTTTAAAAGCCTCAAGAACTGCATTTCTTAAAATTTCTGAGTTCTCCATTTTATCCCACATCATTTTGTTGGTTGCGGAAATGCCATCTTTATAAGTCATTTTCTTGATAAACTGAGTGAATATATCCCCAATTCCTGTTTCGCCTTCTTTCACTTCTTCATACCATATTAATTGTGAACAGAATGCTTGTAAAACAACTGTTTCGTAGCTTTTTTGAGCACCATATATTTCAGGAAATATACCTGGGCCCACACAAATTGTCCAACTGACCTTGTTTTCAACGGCATTTTTTTCGTAAAACATTCTGGCGGCAATTTTTATCAGGCTATCAAGAGAAATTTCTTCTTTTTTAATGTCGCCCTTTTCATAAAGTAGCTTTTTCACAGCTGTTTGAATAATGATATCTTCTGTTAAGAAATTATAATATAACTCATGTATACTTGCTAAGTCCTCCGATTGATTTTTTTGATGGTGGCAGGTAAACGTAAATCTATTAAGTTCCATAAAAGATAACTCATCATTTTATCATTGTAGAAGAAAAAATCATGGAATTGAACGGATTCATCAATGCCTTCATTCAACCCGGGATAGTAAATATTTTTACCGTCTCTGGAGCCTTGCTCTAAAATAAATACTGAGCGTACAAAATCTTTGGATTTTTCATCTTCGTAAGAACGGCAAGAACTAAAGCTGATCGTTAAAAGGTAAAAAGGGATTATTAGTAGTTTAGTCATTGTGTTTTTGTATAAATAATCATGTAAGGAAGCTTGTTATTTTTCATGATTTTTTGTCTGTGTAGATAGATGTCGGATTAATTCGTGAAGTTTTTTTAATTTAATTCAATAAAGGCATAGTTGCATAATTAATAACAAACTCAACATTTTAAAAGGAATTTCAAAGCTATGATAAGTACTAAGTTAGAAAAAAAATAGCATTTTAAATATAAAAATTTAATGTAAGGTAGGATTACTAAAATTATTATCTTTTGTTTACAAAAGCATTAACCAAAATCTAAAGTCATGAAAAAAACTATCAATGCTCCTTTTTTAAGGATGAAATTCTATGCCCTTATTTTTCCAATCATTCTGCTGTCTTGCAATAAAGATGTAATGTTTGTGGATGATCTATTTGGAATATCAGGCGGCAATGAACTATTAAATATTTCCTATGAACTGGAAACTACAGAGTACAATGAATATTTCTCTGTAAAAGATATTGCTAAGTCTAATAGAGAAGTTCCAATAATTAAAAGAGAAAAAATAGAGTTTAAATTATCTAAATCCGGAGATGTAGAAATGTTCTCCGAAATGTTGCCAGCTTCTTTCCCATCTGCGGATGTTAATGAAAGTCTTCCTTCCACTAATGCCGAAGTAAAATATCATCATTATAAAAATGGGGTTATGCATTTATACGATGCCAATAGGAAGTTGTTAAACGAATTTGAGTTGCCTGAAATAAAGCAACTATTTCATGAGGTGTTTATTCAGATACAGAATGGAGCTGTTGACGAATCTTATTTGCAATCAACAATTTCCGGAGGAACCATGTTTATGATGCCTAAGGATATTAACTCCGGCAAAAATACTCAGGGCCGATTAGCCGACCCGCTTAGGAATGATTATGATGACAGTCCTTATTATAATGTGCTAAGAAATAAATTCACAGATGGTACAGGTGTTGAAAGGACAAATGAGCTAATTATCCATAAAGGAACCAATACCTTGAGATATGCTTCTGTTTATGCTGCTGATTTAAGTGTTGTAGCCCGTTCTATATTTCAATATAAAGATGATAATGGCACCCCTAAATTGGATTATGTACATGAAGAGAACTATGAAACTGAAGCCAATGGTGAGTTTTTTAAAAGTGTCACCTTATCTGATTATGAAGATTTCACAATAACTATCAACCTTTAAATTTCAACCAAATGAAAAATTTTATAATATTAATAATGCTTCTTATTCCGTTTATTTCAAACGGACAGGACAATAGAGTGTATTGGTTACATGGCTTTGGAGGTGGAACCCCATGGCAAATATATCAGCAGAATTTCCAAAACTCTAGGGAACTAAATTCTGTTTCACCAACTTATGCTCAAAACACTCTCGATGGAGTAGAAAACGCAGCAAATACAGTGAATACGCAAATGGTCAATTCACCCAATAATGTCATTATAGGCTACAGCATGGGAGGGGTGGTAGCCAGGGAAATGGAAAGAACTTTTTCTGCCAGAGTTGGGGGAATTGTGACAGTGGCTTCGCCTAATAAAGGTGTTTATATAATGAATAGCATAAGAAATAATCAAGTGCTCCCCACTATTGAAGCAGGTTATAATGATTTGGTAGCTGGTCCATCGGCTGATATTGCAGTGAATTTTGCAACTTTCCCTCTTATTCCTCTAGGTATAACTTCTTTTAGAGAACTCTCAGATTTGTTTTTTTGGGGTCTTACAAGATTGATTACTGATTTTATGCCAGATGCAACCCTTCCTACAGCAGTTGATTTAACGGCAAATAGTCCATATTTAAGTGGGATAAATGGCAGAAGGCCTAATATTCCTGTTTTAAATATTATTTGTGAGGAAAATGATGATCAGGGTTTGAGAATAGCCGCAGCGGCAATTGATGCTCCGGAAGATGCACCATTACATGGCTTCGATGATGGAGAGTATGTGAAAATTAGAAACCAGGTCGCTAGTGTTTATAAAGGATTGAAAGATTCTTATAATGTGTTGAGATGGACAGGTGTTGTCCAGTATGCTTATTATAATAGTTTGAAAAATAAATACGGTAAAGGAGAAAATTATTTAAGAACTAATTATGCTGCTGATTATAACACCATCATAGGTGCAGTAAGAACAGAAAAATATACCACTTATCGTTATGTTTACAAATGCGGTGGAAGCGGAGGTCTGGACCCTTCCCCAATTGGCAGATCTATGGCTATACAGCCATTGCCTTTACCTGGAGAAGGATGTGATCCGGTATATGATGCGGATTGCTCACCTTCAGGGGATGATTGCAGGCTGGTGCCAGAATATTATACCGCCACCAGAAGAATAAATGAAGGCAGCGATGGTTTAGTGCCGCTCAGTACGCAAAGAATGAATGGAATGTCGAATAGTGATGTTTATACCGCTCAAGGAGTTAATCATTTGGAAGTGGGAAACCATCCGGAGATGACGAGAATATTGAATGATATATTTGAGAGGGAAGAGGCAACTTTTAGAAGGACAGAAAGAAGAAACTAAAATGAGAATGTTTTTAAGAAGCTTTTTATTGATTAATATACTAAGCTCATGCAGTTTATTTGAGGGTAAAGAAGCAAATAAAAATTCTTATGTGCCTATTTGGGAATACAATTTCGATATAGGCTATTTTGCCTCCATTGATCCCATTCTCCACAAGAAGAATGTTATTTTCTCTGCTTTGGACGAAAAAAAGAATGATTTCTCTGCGAACAGTACATTGGAAGCCTTTGATAAGGATAATGGTGAATTGATATGGAAATGGGATGAAACAATTGATAATTCATATGATCAATTTAATTATAGTGCTCAGAATTATGTTTATAACAATTCACTTTATATTTCGACTGGTGTAGATTATGCAATTGATTTAATTAATGGTAAAACAGTTCATTATTTAGATCTGCCTAAATTTGGAGGACAAAGCTTTTATGGAAGAGAGGATTTGATTTTCTCCGCTTTTTATACAAAGAATGATGAATCCTAGTATATTTCCAACTTTAGATAATAAAGATGGAAGTGTATCTTCTCATTCATTGGTTCATGGTGAAAGTGATGGACAGTATGTTGTTTATCCTACAATATTAAATGAAAAAGGAAAAGTTAGAAGAGTTAGTAATGAAGAAGCTTGGAATTATGCTAAAAAGAATAATGATTATATAACTTTAGACAATGATTATAATATTTTAATTGATGATAAAAATATTGATTTGTATTCAGGAGGAGAAAGAGATTTAGCAAA
>JBEPWY010000133.1:0-8990 GCA_041642185.1 Marivirga sp. | reverse complement strand
TACTGCCGGTATTATTAATATTATTACTAAAAAGCAAACACCTCAAGGTTTTGCCGGTAATGTGGATATAACAGCAGGTACACGTATTAATAGAGAAGTTGTAGGCTTAAATGCAGGTGCAGGCAGGTTCGGTTTCAACCTAAACGGGAGCTCTTTTCAAAGCTGGCCACAAACAGCTATTACGGATTTCACACAAACCAGCATTGCTCCTAATGGCGACCAATCCACTATTAATCAATATGGTGGCAGTGAAAGTTACAGAATAGGTTATTTTGGAAATGCTGGTGCGTTTTATGATTTTAATGCATTTCACAGTTTATCCACCTCTGTGCGTTTGAGGGGTTTTAATTCTGTAAATGAAGGAACCAATACAGTAGATAGCCTTTTTAATGAGACTTTAATCAGATCCTATGATCGATTTACAGATAACAAATCTCAAAATACAGGTTACGAGTGGTCTTTGGATTATGTGATGAAATTTCCTGAACAAGAAGGAAGAGAACTATCTGCCAGCTATAAAATTGATGGTAACCTTACTGATACGAAATTTAAAATTGAACAGGATTTAGGTGATTTAGCCAATAATTATGAAAATGCCATTAATAATAATGATGGTAATAATAGGGAGAATACTGTTCAATTAGATTATACGCATCCTTTTGGAGAAAAATTTAAAATTGAATCAGGATTCAAGTCTATTTTCAGAGACATAACCAGTACTTTTAATTATGAGTTTAAACCTGCTGAAGGCACGAACTTTCAGGAGGATCCTGACAGAACTGATGTATTTAATTATAATCAGGATGTTTTTGCTGGCTATTTTTCTTCTCAATATAATATCACCAAGCAATTGGGCTTGATAGCCGGTATAAGGTATGAGTTTACCGACATCAGCGGATCTTTTAGAGATGCCAAAGAAAAGGATTTTGACGGTGATTCATTGGAATATGAAAACTGGTTGCCAAGTATCATTTTAAACCAGAGATTTGGTAAGGCCTCTTCAGTAAAAATATCCTATAACAGAAGGATTAGCCGACCAAGCTTAAGAAATGTAAACCCCTATATTCAGATTGGCAATGTAAACAATGTCAGTTTTGGTAACCCTGGACTTAAACCGGAATTATCAGATAATTTTGAGTTAGGTTATAACACCTTTATAAAAGGGACATCTATCAATCTTTCCGCTTTTTATAACCTTACAAGTGATGTCATACAATCCATCACCACAAGAGAAGAAAGACAAGCAGTTACTGGATTTGAAAATACCGGAACACGCCAAAATATAGGTAGTAATTTATTTGTCTCTACCTCACTATTTAAAATTTGGACTATAAGAGGTGGCATTAATGCCAATTATGTACTATCAGAAGGTGAAATAAATGGTGTGTCAAGAGAAAATAAGGCTTTGCTTTTTAGTGGTAACTTGAACAGCAATATCAAACTTCCACATGACATTACCATTGATGCTTTTGGGTTTGCCAGGCCAAGACAGCAAACGCTACAAGGGTTTAATCCGGGTTTTTCCATTTTTGGAATTGGTGCAAAGAAGAAAATCCTGAATGAAAGAGGAAGTATTGGTATTTCAATTATAGAGCCTTTCCAAAAAAGAAAGCCCTTTATTTCTGAAGTGGAGAACGAAAATTTTTACCAACGTAATGCTTTCGAAATTCCATTCCGTTCTTTCGGTCTTAACTTCAGCTACAAATTTGGTAAGCTGGATTATAAAGCCAAACAGAGAAGAAGTAAAATATCTAATGATGACCAAAAGGCGGGAGATGAAGGTGGACAAGGTTTTTAAACATGAAATGAGCATAAATATAGAATCCCTTATATACCAACCGAGGGATGAATATATTTATGGTAATTCCATGTGGCCAATGGAAATAAACATATACACATGAAATAAGGTCAATTTAGATTAAATCAGGTAATTAATCATACATAATAAATTTATACAGACTGTTTTAATATCTTAATACTAGATGAAAAAACTTATACTCTAGTATTATAATTGTTTACAAGGTGTCGAAGTTTTATTTCGATACCATTATTTTTGCATTTTTTTGTGAAAATAAACAGTCAATCCAACTCCTCAATTTATATTTGCGTAATTATTATTTCTTCACACCTAACCTATTCTAATGCCCTTTCAATTAAGCGAAATAGATTTACCAGTTATTCAAATTATTCCCCAAATAAAATCAGCATTAGAAAAACAGTCCACCCTTATAATTAATGCAGAAGCAGGTGCTGGTAAAAGCACCATTATCCCCCTTTCCTTACTGGAAGAAGCCCGTAGTGCAGGAAAGAAAATTATTATGCTGGAGCCGAGAAGATTGGCTGCAAAATCTATTGCTAAAAGGATGTCGGAGTTATTGGGCGAACCTTTAGGCCAGACTGTGGGTTATCGAATCCGTTTTGAAACAGCCATAAGCGAAAACACTATTATTGAGGTAGTTACGGAAGGAATATTAGGCAGAATGCTTGATTCTGATCCGCAATTGAAGGAAGCAGGAATTCTTATTTTTGATGAATTTCATGAGAGAAGCATTTATGCAGATGTTGCTCTTGCATTGGCAAGGCATACTCAATTGAATTTCAGACATGATTTAAAAATTCTTATCATGTCGGCCACGCTTAACCAAAAAATGCTATCAGAGGCCTTAAATGCAGAGGCGATAGTGAGTAAAGGGAGACAATATCCTGTAGATATACATTATGCAGGCGAAACAGATTACCATTTGTTAGCAGAAATGACGGCTTCCCTGATCAGAAAATCAGTTCAAAAGCACAAAGGAGATATTCTGGTTTTCCTTCCCGGACAGGGCGAAATTAATTCGGTTATGGACGAATTGAAATCATTAAGAAACCAATTAGCCATTTATCCATTATATGGCCAGTTGCCATGGAGTAAACAATGGGCAGCCATACAGCCTAATCCACAAGGAAAACGCAAAGTAGTTTTGGCTACCTCAATTGCCGAAACAAGTTTAACGATAGAAGGCGTGAAGGTAGTGATAGATACCGGTTTCGGGAGAGGGTCACGCTTTGATGCCAATACCGGACTTTCAAGATTAGTTACTCAACCCATATCACATGATGAAGCAGATCAACGGGCTGGCAGAGCAGGTCGTGTATCCCCGGGAATTTGTTACCGCATGTGGACCGAAACTGAACATCAGCTCAGGAGCAAACATAGAATCCCCGAAATACTACATGAGGACCTGACATCCCTGGCGTTGGATTTAGCTGCCAGAAATATTGACAACAGTTACCAATTATTTTGGTTGACACCCCCTCCTATTGATAAAATGATAAAGGCGAACGATCTTTTGCTTAATCTTGAAGCATTGGATGAAAAAGGTATAACAGAAACCGGGAGAAAAATGCATTCCTTACCTTGCCATCCCCGCCTGGCACATATGCTCATTCAGGCTAAAGACTCTGGCAACCTCCATCTGGCTACTGACCTGGCCGCTCTATTGGAAGAAAGAGATCCTTTATACAAACAGGTTGGTGCTGATGCCAGTTACAGGATTGACAGGTTAAGAACTTTGCGAAAAGAAGAGAGGTTGACAAAACCCTTCAGACAGATAGAAAAAATTGCTTCCTCCTACCGTAAGCTTTTTAAGCTTGAAGAAGATAATTCGATATCCGATGCTTATGCTATAGGATTTATTTTGGCTTTGGCTTATCCAGACAGAATTGCATCCTCAAAGAGAGGTAATAACGCACAATTTCAATTAGCCAATGGTGCCATTGCGGCAATCGGACATAAAGATGAACTGGCCAATGAGCCATGGTTAACAGTAGCTTCTATTGATGCTCGTTCAGGTTTAGGTAAAATATTTATGGCAGCGCCCTTAAATCCTAAAGATCTTGCCCCCCTAGTAAAAAATGTGGAGTCTGTAAGCTGGGATTTTGAGGAAGACGAATTTGAATTGACAAATGATTTGAGGATTGGGAAGATCATCTTAAAAAGAGTACCTATTGAAAGAGCGCTAAGTCAAAAAGAGAAGAGAAATGCGGTTATTCAGGCAATCAGAGAAAATGGGGAAGAGATTTTGGTGCAAGACGCAGATTTTATCTCCCTTTCCGCTAAGGTGAAAATACTCAGTCAGCAACATCCTGATGAGGCATGGCCCGATTTAAGTATAAATTACATAGAGGCAACAGCCCATATTTGGTTGCCAGAACAAATTGAGAATGAAAAAGATATATACAGCGAAATAAGAAAACTTTCTTTAGCAGAAACAGCTTTAAAATTGTTGACAGAATCACAGCGAAAGCAACTGGGGAATTAATGATCACTTCAAGTTTTAGTATCTTAATTGATATTTATAATTTTTTTTTGTGAATTAACAATTCAATTTTACATTTGGTAGAAATTATAAAATAAGTTCCTGTAGAAATTTTCTAAAACGAAAAAATTCTTCTAATTGAGATTCAGGAGCTTTATGAAGTTGCAAAATCTCGTAATAGTTATAAAATATTTCATCAGTAATAGCTGTTTTTGAAAATCGTTGCAAAATTAAACTACGCTGGCAAAGCAAGTAAAGGTTTTTATTGTGTATTTCTTCGGAAATTATAGATTGGTGAATCTTTTCTGCAAGTGCTTTACAATCTGAAAATTCATCCAACCAATAAAAACCCTTCCTTACTAATAATTCTTCAAGCTTTACAGCTGTATTTTGTAATTCAGCTTTATCAGTTAAAAAATATCTTTTTACTGGTTCATCAGAAAAAGAGGTTAAATTGAACCAATAAGTGAGACTTATATCATCTTCATGATATAAGCTTTTTGAAAATTGGTTCAAGATACTTTCAACATTTTTGAAGTTTAACCCTAAAATCATTTCAAGCATTATTCCGTCAGAATAAGGAGAAATATTTAGGACAAGCAATTTTTTACCCCCCGTAAAACCTTGTTCAAAGACATCTTTCCCATAAACTTTAGTATATGCAAAATCATACAAGAAGCCACCAAATTGGTCGATTATGTCTTCTTTCTGTAACATACTGCACTTAAATCATTTCTTTAAAATACTGAAGTGCTCTTTCTTCTGCATAAGTAAACTCCTTACCTGCTTGCATAAATCCGACATGGCCACCTTTATCAGATATTTCTAGAGTAATATTATCCATTTTTTCCGCCAAATCTTTTGGATAACATGTCTGTGTTAGCATAGGGTCATTCCAGGCATTCAAAATCAATGTAGGCACTTTGATGTTTGGAATATGTGGAAGGCATTGTACATTTTCATAAAAATCTGCAGCGTCTTTATAACCAAAAATTTTAGCCGAGTAGTGCGTGTCAAATTCGTGGAAATTTTTAAATACTTTCCAAGGCTTCATTTCAACAAAACCAGGGAACTGTTCATTTTTCCACAACATCTTTTTAGTGAGCTTCCGCATAAAACGGCTTTGATAGAATTTGTTCTTTTTGAGAGCCAGCATTCTGGAACTACCTGCCAAATCACATGGTACACTTATAGCCATTCCGGCTTTAACAGAAGCAGGTAATTCATCCCCGTTTTCTCCTAAATACTTAAGCGTCAAGCTTCCCCCCATACTAAATCCTATTAAACAAATACTTTTATAATTTTCCTGAAGTGCCCGTCGTACCACAGTTTCTACATCCACTGTAAAGCCATGGTGATAAAGAATTTTGTTGGTATTCATCTCTTCACTACAACTTCTGCAGTTCCATGCTAATACATCCCATTGGTTTTGATGAAACAATTTGGCTAAGCCTTTTACATAAGGCCTTGTAGAACTTCCTTCCAATCCATGAGAAATAATAATTAACTGATCATTATTTGCCTGAAGCCAATCAATATCCAGAAAATCCTTGTCGGGAGTAGTGATTCTTTCCCTTTGATAATTTACTCCACTTACCTTGCGGATAGCGCTTGGAATAATAGTTTCCATATGCTGATTAAAAGCATAATATGGATTTTTATAGGTTTTGTTTATGATTAGGGGCATGCATATATTTTAATTCCTGTACAAAATTACAAAAATTAAGTGGCTATGAATTAAAAACATAATTAATACAGACGAAAAAGCATAAACTATTGTTTTAAAAAAGTCTATGCCTCATCGTCAATATTAATTTAATCCCCTTTAAAAATCATTTCTCGGTTAATTAGGCTGTAACTGGTACTTCCCTAGTTTGCATTTCATAATCATACAACCATTCCATTCCTTCTTGCTCAGTAGCAAATAACTTCATATGCCTACCAGTAGCAGCAATAATGGAATTTAAAATCAAGGTGGATAATTTATTCAACCCACAAACAACTGTAGCCTTAGATTTAGGATTATTAACTTTAACAGTTTCTTTAATTTTATTCAATAAGTCTTTATTAAATCTGGCATTAGTAGCATTCACACATGACAACACAGATTTATTAGGAAATTCTGCTACTATTTTTTGTACTTTGTTAAATGTAGGAATAGCTTCACTCCCTGCAGTATCAACAATATTTGTATATACAATTTTAATATTCTTATACTCAACTACTTTGGCGTAAGACATAAATAATATTTTTTAACGATTAATTATAAATAATTTTATTATCATCAATGATAGGTATTATCTATTTTAAAATCAATTATTGCTTGGGTAAACGTAATAATAATTCGTTTAATCCCCTTTCTATGACGATAAATGAAGTAAATAAGCAAGTATTCAAATCAATTTAAATTTGATCTTTTAAGCCTGAAAAGATTTAATTAACTTCCGGAAATTTATTAACCATGAGAATCTATCTGTTTTTAATTGTATTAAGTATATTATCGGCATGTAAAACTAACCAGTCAGCCAATAATGGTGCATCAGTAAATGAATGGCAAAAGTCTGTAGCTGAAAAGGAAAAATTCAGTGGGCTTTTCAATTATTATTGGGATGAAAAAACTGGTAAAATATTACTGGAAATTGATAAGCTCAATACTGAATTTTTATATGTAAACTATTTATCAGCCGGCATTGGCTCCAATGATATTGGGTTGGACAGAGGTCAAATAGGTGATTCAAGAATAGTAGAATTTAAAAAAATAGGTAATAAATTATTTCTTTTTCAGCCCAACTATGCCTATCGCGCTACTACAGATAACAAAGCAGAAGAAAAATCAATCACTGATGCTTTTTCTCATTCCATTCTTTTTTCTTTTGAAATAGTAGCACAACAGGATTGGTCAATTTTAGTGGATGCCACGGATTTCTTTTTGCGTGATGCTCATGGAGTAAGCAAACGTTTGAAAAGTCTAAAAGAAGGTAGCTATCAGTTTAATAAATCTAATTCTGCTTTCCATTTAGAAGGTTCAGGAAATTTTCCTCAGAACACCGAACTGGATTTCTGGATTTCGTTTTCCGGTGAAGCAACAGGAAGAGAAATAAGAAGCGTAGCACCTGATCCTCAGAATATAACAGTAAGACAACATCATTCATTTGTTGAATTACCTGACGATGGTTTTAAACCAAGAGTATTTGATGTAAGAGCCGGATACTTCGGAACTGGATTTAAAGATTATAGTGTAGCCATTACCGAAGATGTAAATCAGCGCTTTATTAACCGTCACAGATTACAAAAAGTAAATCCAGAGAAAGACAAGAGTGAGCCAATAAAACCAATTATATATTATCTGGATCCCGGTACTCCTGAGCCGATACGGTCTGCACTTTTGGATGGAGCCCGATGGTGGAATGATGCTTTTGAAGCAGCAGGATTTATTGATGGTTTCCAAGTAAAAATGCTTCCTGAAGGCGCCGATCCATTGGATATACGTTACAACGTAATTCAATGGGTTCATCGGTCTACAAGAGGATGGAGTTATGGTGCCAGCGTAGTTGATCCGCGCACAGGAGAAATCATTAAAGGACATGTAAGTTTAGGCTCTTTAAGGGTCCGACAGGATTATTTAATAGCAACAGGCCTTTTAGCTGCTTTTAAAGATACTGACAGTGACTCAAGAATGGAAGAAATGGCTTTAGCACGATTAAGACAGCTCTCAGCGCATGAAGTGGGCCATACCTTGGGATTGGCACACAACTATATTTCAAGCACCAATGAAGATGCCTCAGTTATGGACTACCCTCATCCAAAAATTGCTATTGATGATAAAGGCAATATTGATATCAGCAATGCTTATACTTCCGGCATAGGCTCTTGGGATAAATTAGCTATTAGATATGGTTATGAACAGTATCCTGAAGCAATAAATGAAGAAGAGGCTTTGGAAGGCATACTTAAGGAAGCCTCCGAATCTAATCTTCGATTTATATCTGATCGTGATGCCAGAGCCCCTGGAGGAGCACATCCTTATGCCCACTTATGGGATAATGAAAAAGATGCAGCACTGGAATTGAACAGATTATTGGATATCAGATCAAAAGCCTTTGAAAAAATGGATGCCTCTGTAATCAGAACCGGAGAGCCGATGGCCAAAATTCAGGATGTTTTAATTCCTATTTATTTCCTTCATCGCTACCAGGTGGAAGCGGCAGTTAAATTGGTCGGTGGAGTAGATTATAACTATAAAGTAAAGGGTGATGCACAAAAAAAGATGCAAATAGTAGCTCCACAATGGCAGATGGAAGCAGTTAACAGCTTATTAAATGCTGTATCTGCAGATGCATTGGCTTTACCAGAACAATTGTTGATGCAAATTCACCCGAGGCCACTGGCTTATTATGATAACAGAGAATTATTAAAAGGAAGAACAGGTGTTACTTTTGATGCCATAGGTGCATCGGAACAAGCTGCTTCAATGGTTTTTAAATTATTGCTCCATCCGGAAAGAATGGCCAGGCTCATAGAATTTCATGCAAGAAATAGTAAATATCCAGGGGCGATGGAAGTTTTAAATACTGTATTTGAAACATTGTTCAGAAACAATCAGCAGACCGGGTATAAGGGAGCTATACAAATGACCGTGCAACATGTTTATGTAATGCAATTAATGAAGAGTATGCAAAACAAAGGCAA
>JBEPWY010000132.1:0-9001 GCA_041642185.1 Marivirga sp. | reverse complement strand
GTCATTAAAATACTGGTTTTAAAAAATATTTATAGGTAAAAGTTTACTTTAGCTTTCCTTTCAAGTAATCAGCTGTATGGTTTCCTTGCAGTTTCACCATATCTTCTGGTAGCCCTTCAAAGGTTATTTTCCCACCGTTTGTTCCTCCTTCAGGACCTAAATCTATGATCCAATCAGCAGTTTTTATCACTTCCATATTATGCTCTATTATAATGACAGAATTCCCCTGTTCTATCAGCGCATTGATAGATTCCAATAACCTTTTAATATCATGAAAATGCAAACCAGTGGTAGGTTCATCAAAAATAAATAAGTTATGGTCATTTTTCATGCTACCCCCTTTGCCAAGGTAGCTGGCCAGTTTTACACGCTGGGCCTCACCACCACTTAATGAATTGGATGATTGCCCTAGACGAATATAGCCTAAGCCAACATCAAAAAGAGGCTTCAGTTTATTAATTACAGTAGTTTGTTTCTCAAAAAACTCCAGACTTTCTTCTACTGTAAGTTCCAACACCTCTGCAATATTCTTTCCTTGGTAGGTGATATCGAGGATTTCGTTTTTAAATCTTTTGCCTCCACAGCTCTCACAGGTGAGCTCAATATCAGCCATAAACTGCATTTCTATCTTCTGAATTCCCTCTCCCAGGCACATTTCGCATCTCCCACCATCAACGTTGAAAGAAAAGTGTGCAGGTTTATATCCTCGCTGTTTGGCCAGTCCCTGATCTGCAAATAATTGCCTGATGGCATCATAAGCTTTTACATAAGTGACCGGATTAGATCTTGAAGATTTACCAATCGGGTTCTGATCAACAAATTCAATAGATTTTACTTTTCTGTAATCTCCCTCAAGCTTGTCAAATTTACCGGTGCTTTCTGTAGAACCCTGTCCAATAATTTTAGCCAATGCAGGATATAAAACCTTTTTTATTAAAGTGGATTTTCCAGAACCACTTACTCCTGTTACCACAGTTAATACCTCAAGAGGAATTTTCACTTCAGGAATTTTTAAATTGTTCTCCCTTGCTCCTTTAACCATAATACTGTTGTTCCACTTCCTACGGTTAGAAGGCACTTTCACTTCATTGGTTCCATTGAGGAAATGTGCAGTATGGGTGTTATTGGCTTTTTTGAGTTCTTCAAGTTTCCCCTGGAATACCAGTTCACCACCATGCACACCGGCATCGGGCCCTACATCAATAATTTGATCCGCCTCCAGCATAACTTCCTCTTCGTGTTCCACCACTATTACTGTATTGCCTAAATCCCTGAGGGTTTTTAATACATTCACCAATCTTTTGGTATCTCTTGGGTGGAGGCCAATAGAAGGTTCGTCTAAAATATACATGGAACCTACCAATGCGCTTCCCAGTGAAGTAGCCAATTTAATTCGCTGAAACTCCCCCCCTGACAAGGAAGCAGTGAGGCGATTTAAGGTAAGATAACTTAAACCTACCTCCATTAAATATTGCAGGCGGTTTTCTATTTCAGTCAATATTCTCCCTGCTATTTTTTGGTCATAAGCAGAAAGTTTAATTCCTTCAAAAAACTCTATTAGTTTATCAATAGGCTTTAATACTAGTTCAATAATTGAAGCACCGTCAATTTTCACATAACCGGCATCTTTTCTTAACCGGGTACCTTTGCAATCAGGGCAAACAGTTCTGCCTCGGTAGCGGGAAAGCATTACCCTATATTGGATTTTATGTAGTTTACTTGAAAGGTGCTCAAAGAAGGCATCTAAACCTTTAAAATATTTGTTGCCTTTCCAAAGCAGCTGCTGTTGCTCCGGACTTAATTCTTCATAAGGTCTATGTATTGGAAAATCGAATTCAATGCCGTGCTTCAATAAAGGTTGCACCCATAATTTCATAGTTTCACCTTTCCAGGGTGCAATGGCACCTTCATAAACAGATAAACTTTTATCAGGAATTACCAGGTCTTCATCTATCCCTAAAATTTTACCAAAGCCTTCGCAGGTTCGGCAGGCTCCATAAGGGTTATTAAAGCTGAAAAGATTTACACTTGGTTCTTCGAATATGACACCATCCTTCTCAAACTTATCATTAAAGCTAAAACGCTCATCTCCCACAAAATCAATTACGCATTCTCCATGCCCTTCAAAAAATGCTGTCTGTATAGAATCGGATATACGAAACTGATTATCTTCATCTTCTTTTTGAACAGAAGCCCTATCTATAAGAATGTATATTTTCTCTTTTTTTAAATCTTTTACATCAGGCAAGATATCTTCTATAAAAAACACTTCTTCTCCAGCGTATATTCTGGTATATCCCTTACTTAAAAGTAGTTCCAGTTCTTGTTCAAGGGTACGGCCTTCACTCTTTAAAAGAGGTGCTAAAATCATAAATTTAGCACCTTCTTCTTTTTGGTGTATGGCATCAGATATACCGCTTACTGTATCTCTACTTACTGGCTCGCCACTGATAGGTGAAATAGTAATGCCTATTCTGGCAAAAAGTAATTTCATATAGTCGTAGACCTCAGTAGTTGTACCTACAGTAGATCTCGGATTTCTGGTATTTACTTTCTGCTCAATGGCAATAGCGGGTGAAACACCACGAATATAATCCACCTCCGGCTTTTCCATCCGGCCAAGGAATTGTCTTGCGTAGGAGCTAAGGCTTTCCACATACATGCGCTGACCTTCCGCGAAAAGCGTATCAAAAGCCAATGAAGATTTACCTGAGCCCGATAAACCGGTAACCACTATCAACTGATTGCGAGGAATAGCTACGCTGAAATTTTTTAAATTATTAACACGCGCACCTTTTATGATGATGAATTTTCTGGGATCAAGCGATTCGAAATCTGCTTGTTGTATATGAGTTTTAACCAATTCCATAAGATTACAAAGATAAAAGGCTAACCTGAGAAAAGAGAATTTGTTGTTAGCATTATTGGATAACAAAATTGTGTAATAAAAATTTACCATAAAAGTAAAAAACAACTTATCGTTCTCTAAACTAAGTAAACTCGCTATCAAGATTTACGGGATGTTTAGCTCCCCTCTTGTATCTATTAGCAGACTCAAAATTTGGTTTAGAGTTTAATATCGATAGGATTAAATCCTCACCATAAGACTTATCGAGAATTGCGCCACAAGTAGGCAAGTTTATAATATAGATAATTAAAAATAAAATAATGTAATATAAAATACAAAAATATAAATAATAGACGTAAATATATTAATAATTTGGAAATGTGATCCGGTTTTCAGATATTTGGTGTAGTTGATACTGAATGAAAAATTATACCTAAATAATTATGAAAAACTTAAAAGCAATTACGAAGTTCAGTTGGCTATTAATTATAGTAATGGCATTTTACGGCTGTAAAGACGATGAAGAAGTAACAGTTGGCGATCCACCTGTTGCCAATGCAGGCGCCGACATTGATGCATTTGTTGGTAGTACGGTTACCTTAAATGGGTCGAACTCAGCTGACCCGGATGGAGGGGCACTTGAATATAGCTGGGAGTTAACTCAGTCGCCATCAGGAAGTTCTGCAACTATATCCAACGGAAATTCTGCATCAGCTTCATTTGTACCTGATGTCGAAGGTATTTATACAGCCACTTTAACCGTGGAGGACGAGGATGAAAATACAGATGTTGACGAAGTTTTGATTACAGCTACTGTTAATGAAAATGAGGCTCCGACAGCTGTAATAACAGATGATTCCGGACAATCAATTGCTCCAGAAAATAATAATAATGTTATTAATGCAGGAAATATGGTTCAATTCTTCGGAGGACAATCAACGGATCCGGAAAATGATGACCTTTCGTATGAATGGTCTGTTACCAGTGCCCCTTCAGGAAGCTCTCCAACATTGGCTAATGAAAATACTGCCACTTTGGACTTTACAGCCGATGCTGCCGGGGAATATACCATTAAATTAGTAGTTGACGATGGCAATGGCAATCAAAATTCTGCAGAAGTTACTATTGAGGCGGAAGTTTCTCCTGTAATTATCGATGCAGATATTAATTCTGATGTAACATGGGACAATATTTACGATGATCCGAATTTGCCTGATTATAGGATTACGACTGATATTGATGTGAATGCCCTCCTAACTATAGCACCAGGTGTAAAAGTAGAGGTAGAGCAAGGTCACGAGCTTATGGTTACTTCTTCTGGTGGGTTTATTGCGGATGGAACTGCTGATTTACCAATAGTTCTTACAACATCAAATATTGACGCAGGCTTTAATTGGAAAGGGCTAGCAATTTTTTCAGCCGACCAAAGAAACAAATTAAATCATGTTACAATAGCATATGGTGGAGATGATGCATATATCTATGTTTATAACGAAATAAATTCTTATGTGCCGGCAAACTTAAGCTTAAATGATGGTTCCAGAGTAAGTATTCTTAACAGCTCCTTTACCAATTCATATGAGGCAGGTATATTGGCAGACGAGGGTGCAGAACTTTTAAGTTTTGAAAATAATAGTATTTCAGGGAATGCTTCTTATGCCATGCTTCTTAGCCCGGATATGGTAAGTAAAGTTGATAATACAACTGTTATTTCAAATAATGAGATAGATGGTGTAGCATTCTTTAGCGGTACTTTGTCTTCTCCTTATACGTGGAATGAACTTTCTGCAAATGCCGATATTGTTGGGGCTGGAAAATTAGTAGTTAATTCTTTATTGGAATTAAACCCTGGAGTTTCAATTCTTATGAGCCCAGATAAGAAAATCACCATAGATACTGAAGGTGGATTTATTTCTAGTGGTACAGAAGCAAAAAATGTTTCCATTTCCTCTTTTGGTGTAGATTCTGGTTTAAACTGGGGAGGCTTAATTGTTGAGTCCTCTGACAGTAGAAATTCATTAGATTATACAAATATTTCCTATGGTGGAAGCGTTGATGCAGGTTATGTTTATTCAGGAGTTAACGCATATGTAGGAGCCAATGTATATGTTTCAGATAACTCGAAAATGGCAATTAGTAATTCGGTAATAAGTAACAGCGACGAATATGGTTTGGTGACCAAGCCAACAGGTAGCGTTACTCTATTTGATAATAATACAATTAGCAATAATGTTTCAGATGCCATTTTAACCGGAGCCGGAAACTTATATTCATTTTCTGATAATAGTACTTTTTCAAACAACGGCACTAATACGGTTAGAATATATTCGGGAGCTATTAGTACGGCTGGTACTATTAACCCATTAGAGGAGAATGCGGTTTATTATATAACTGGTGACTTAGAAATTGAATCTAATGTAATTGTCGAGCCGGGAACAGTTTTTGAATTGGAAGAAGATGTCTTTATTGATATAGAATCTACTGGAAGCTTAAAGGCGATAGGAACTGATGCTAATAAGATTATTTTTACTACTTCCGACCTTGCCGGTGGTCGACAATGGGGAGGAATTAGGTTCTATTCCAGCTCCTCATTAAACCAGTTTGAATATGTTACTGTTTCTTATGGAGGGAGTGATGATGCCATTTATCTTTATGGCGGCTTAAATACCTATGTACAAGCTAATATTGCATTAGATGGTGGCGCCAATCTTTTACTCAACAACTCCACTGTTACGCATAGTTTAGGATATGGATTGGTAGTTGGAACTGACTCCAAAGTTAATTCCTTATCAACTGATGATGTAAATAACATATCCCTCATTATTAATGCAAATACAGAATTCAGCAACAATAGTGTAGCTAACATTATATTTGAATAAGTAAGAAAAAACCTACCAGAGGAGGCTTTGTTTCTCCTCTGGCTTAAAGGAAAATTTTCAATAACTATGAAAAAACAGATATTATTAATAACAGCCGCACTATTACTAGGTATTAGTGTTCAGGCACAGGAAATAGCCTATAAAAAAGGAGATAACATCTTCAATGCTGGTTTAGGTCTAGGCTTTTATAACTATGGATATTTCGGCAACAGAAGCTCTACATTTCCGGCTTTAACAGCCAACTATGAAATAGGAATCCACGAATATTTTGGAGTTGGTCCGTATGTTGGCTACAAGAGCTGGAGGTACAGATATAATAACAATAATGATAGCTATGGATTTTCCTTGCTAAGTGTGGGGGCCAGAGGATCATTCCATTACTCTACCTTGTTGAATGAGGCCCTGGACATGGGCATAAACGATGATAAACTAGATTTATATGTTGTCTTAATTGCAGGTCTTGAATTTCAAACCTATTCGGGAGATTATGGAACGTATTTTGACGATAGCTCAAGTGTGAGATTAAGAATAGGACCATCTTTGGGTGCAAGGTATTATATAAGCCCAACTTTTGGAGTGTTTGCAGAAGGAGGAAGAGGTGCTTTCAGCTGGTTAACCATAGGAGTTAGTATTAAAATGTAATTAAGCTACACTTGAGCAAACATTAGTTTGTTGAGGTGTTGTTTTTCATTTTAACCTGGAAGGCCGCTCTAAATGAGCGGTCTTTTTTTTGACCTAAAATTTAGTGCTTCTTTAAACAACTCGGTCAACAACATAAATGCCCTTGCATCACTAATTAATCAAATATTTGATGTAAAATCCGCTCTATATATTTGAGTGGATTAAATTAATAATCAGGTTTATTTAATAAACCTTTAATAGAATCAGCTTCATTAATATCACCTTTTGCATTAAGCAATTGAGTCAATCCAATTACTGACTTCTTAACCCATTTGTGATTTTTACCCATTACCTCTATTTGTTTGCTAATCGCTTGTCGATAAACTTGCTCTGCTTCATCTAGCTTTTGGTTTTTTACAAGTGCTTCTGCATAAACTCCTACACTCCATAAGTAAAAAGGATGTTGAGGGCCTGCAAAATCCAAAGCGTTTTGAAATGCATCATGTGCTATCGTCTCAGCTTGTGCATGCCTGCTTAATTTGCTAAGTGTTAATGATAAATTTCCTGCGCTGGAAATATAAGCCAACGTCCTTTTACCAAAAATTTTTTCAGTGAGTGCGACAGCTTCCTGTAAATAAATGTAAGCCTGATCTAAGCTATCCATATCCCTGTAGGTTAAACCGATGGCGTTTGCAGATTTAATGTAACTTAAATGATCCTTGCCATAAATTATCTCCGTTTTTTTTATGGATTCTTTTTGAAGTTTTAAGGCTTTTTCAAACTCCTCTATTTGCCTATAACCGCTGGAAAGATTCTCATTTAAAGTCAGGTAAAATGGATGACTTTCAGAATAGCTTTCTTTAATAATAGCTATTGCTTTATTTAAAATAATTATTGAAGCCTCAATATCTCCTGAATAATGTTTAATACTAGCTTTAGTATTATATGCTTCCGCCAGTCCCAGTGGACCCAAATTTTTTTCCTGAGTTTTAAACCACGTCTTATTTAAAATACTATCTGCTTTTTTTGTGTCTCCTGCTTCCATCATTACAAGAGCATATTGCATACTTAATAAGCCCATAATTTTATTGTTATCAGGAATTAACTTTTGTGCTAAATTAATTCCTTCTCTAATTACTTCCAGGCTTTCTGGTAATTGAGAACCATACATTTTGGCTTTTGATAATTCAAAATAGGAGAGGAAATTATTTTCATATTCAATAAGACCTAATTTCTTATGCAGTTCAATGGAAGTACTAAGCAATGAATCTGCCAAAGTATATTCCCCTGTCTTACTATAAGTAGTACCTAATACAGACAGAAATTCTGCTTTAACTTCATCATCAGAATAAAGCGCAATTTTATTATAGCTTTCCTTTAGTAAATCTTCTATATCAAAATTTTGACCTCCTGTTAAATTCGGGTTAGCGGATTCAAATATTGAAATTAAAAATTCAGAAACTCTTTTACTTTTTTCTGCGGCTATATTGGCTGCCCGACTTTGCTCTTTGGCTATCAAAGTCTGCCGAACAGAAATGAAGAAGCCAATAATTAATGCACAAACCAATAAAAAGGCGAGACTGAATACAATTTTATTCCTTCTGATTAATTTTTGTAATTTATAAACACCTGTGTTGGAAAATACCCTTACAGGATATCCGGCTAGATAATTATTGATATCTTGTATTAATTCAGTCACTGAACTGTATCGCTTTTCAGGCTTTTCATGAAGGCAGGTATTCAGAATTGCTAATAATTCAGGCTCAAAGTAAGGGTTCTTTATTTTCATTACTCGCTTAACAAGCATATCCCCAGTTTTATCAAACGGAATCTCACCCTCTATCAATATGTGTAAAAGAATTCCCAGCTGGTAAATATCTGTTGCAGTTGAAGGTTTTTGTTGTTTCAGTTGCTCGGGGGCGGAATAATAAGGCGTGGCCATGATTTTATCATTGGCAATTGTATCAGAGCCAACTTTTTTAGCTATTCCAAAGTCTAATAATTTTATATTGCCATCTTTTGAGATAAGAATGTTATTGGGCTTAATATCCAGGTGCAGAATTAGTTGGTTGTGAGCAAACTGAATTGTTTTGCAGATTTCCAAAAATAAAAAAAGCTTTTCTTGAGTAGATTTTATATTTTCTTTTAGAAAAATGTCGATAGGTTGTCCCTCAACATATTCCATAATGATATAAGGAATCCCTTTTCCTGTTATACCACCATCTAATATATGAGCTATATTAGCGTGTTTAAGAGAAGCCAGAAATTGTTGTTCCTGTCGGAAATTATCTAAAAAAACTTCTTTATGTGTGGGGTTTGAAAAACATTTAATGGCAACCTTCTGCTCATATTGTCCGTCATTTCTTTGGGCAAGATAAACTTTACCCATTCCCCCGGAACCTAGCATTGATATGACTTCGTACTTACTGATTATATCACCTTTTTGAAGACTAAAAGAAGGGGGGGCTTTTTGTAAACCTTCTGCTATTTTAACTTTTAAGTTGTTAAAATAATTGTCGGACTCATTGGAGTTATTTAAGACATCAATAAGCTTTTTCTCTAAATCGTCATTACCGTCAGATTCTCTCTTTATATAGCGCACTCTTTCAGAGGCTGGCAGATCTAAGCATTTATTGTAGATTTTTTCCAGATT
>JBEPWY010000131.1:0-9030 GCA_041642185.1 Marivirga sp. | reverse complement strand
GGCTTGAGAAATTCCTTTGTCCGGTCAGTAGAATACTTCTGCCTGAGAACGATCTCCAACTGCTTTAAAAGATTCTTATAACTGATAGGATCTTTAAGTCGGGCAGGTGAAGTTTTGTGAGTAGGTAGATAAAGTGAAATACAAGGATTTTCATGTTCTTTTCTTAACTCGTCAAGTGTTTCTATTTTTAATATTTCCATAATATTTCTAATTTTTATGCATTCAGGACTTATAAATTTTTAACCTTAAAAAAGCCTGAAAGGTTACCATTATGCGGCTTTAGCTTAATTTTTAAGAAAAAAAATAAGGAATAACGATAAGCCATTTCAGTTAGCAACTGCAGGTAACTGAGGAGAAAGTATCTATCGACCGAAATATTACCCACACCTTGTTTCACCAAGACTATAATAAAATGACTCCAGTTGGTTTTAAGGCAAACTCGTAGGTAATGCAAATTGGAGAATTGTTTTTTATTACCTCATGGGCTAAAATATTTAATAGGCTAAATAAAATTATAAAAGCAAGCTCAATCGAAATGATATAAATAATGTTTATTTCGATTTCTCTTTGGCGTGTTCATCCGGTGCTGTTTTTCCATAATGATGGTCTGAATAGGCTTTTGTAAAATCTGCACCTAAAAATACAATCATAGAAGAATAGGAAGTCCATAAAAGTAATAAAACAACGGAGCTTGCCGGACCGTAGCCTGATCCTGGATCGGTATTTCCAAAATAGAGCCCTAAAGCATATTCGCCTAATACAAATAATAAGGCCGTCATAAATGCTCCGATCCATACAGTTCGCCATCTTATTTTGGCGTCAGGCAATACTTTCATCATTAAGGCAAATAGAATGGTTATAATTGACAAAAAGAAGGCTATATTCACTATACTTAACAGTTTTAAAAGATGATCACTCCAATTCTCTTCAATCCAGGAGCCAAAAGCAGATAGTAAGGAAGATATTACCAATGAAATAAGTAATAAAAACCCTATAGTAACGATGAGGCCAAAAGAAAACAAACGGGTTTTTATTAAAGGCCATATACCGACTTTTTTGGCTTCCGGTTCTACTTCCCAGATATCGTTTAGCGATTTCTGAAATTGAGCAAACACAGTAGTGGCACCAATTAAAATAGTGGCAAAACCAAAAATAGTAGCCCATACAGAGTCTTCAGTTTCCAATGAACGCTCCAACATATTTTGTACTGAGTCTGCAGTTTTGGTTCCAATGGCCTGGCTAACCTGCTGATGTAATTCACCACTCACCACTTCGTGACCAAAAAAATACCCTGCAATGGAAATTGATACTACCAACAAACCCGGTAAGGCAAAAATAGCATAATAAGCAATAACAGCCCCTTGCCTGAAAGGATCACGTTTCCACCAGTTTGCGGCTGCTTTTTTAAAAATACTACCGAAATCTTTAACTTTTTGAAAATTCATAAAGTGCTTGGTTAAGGCCAGATTAATAAATGATCTATATCTTACTCTGAAATTAACAGGACCAGATTAAAATCGTTATTGAATTCACTATTTTTCTGCAAACGGATATTTTTAAGACCTGTTCCATTTGGATATTTTAACTGTAGTCAAAAAGCACTGTAATATAATATGTGAAAAATAATGCCAAAGGTTTAAACTAGTCTACCTAAGAATTGGATTAATCTCATAAAAAAAGCCAAGTGTTTAATTAATGTTTAAGTTCAAAAAAGGTTATTCAATTGTAAAGCAGCTTTCCGATTAAATGATTACGCGTCCAATGTATAGACATTAATAGTTATCATGTAAATACCTGTATTTTTTTGTGGAAAATATTACCTATACTTACATCAGTCTAAAATTTTAAAAAATATATTTAAAGTAAAATTCAGTTAAAAAAATTAAATCACCGTCAATACCTTACACAAGTATCCATTAATAGCTTTAGGATTCATAAAAGAGGTTTTTTATCTTTGAGCAACACTATCTCTCTTAGACTAATTATATTATATATCTTTTTAATATAATAATATTTTTCTATATTTACCTACATGAGTTTTAAATTTTAAAAATAAAGTTACATAAAGATGTTTTTTTTGTATATATTACACATATAGTTTTTTATTTAAGCAATGAATTAAAGAAAAATATTCATGATAGAATTATTCCCTTAACCTAAACAACAATGCAATTAATTTTTAAATACAACATACATTATATTTTTAAAAAAATCATCCAGGAAAAAATGGATAAGATGAATATAAATTATGAATATATAGGCGTATCAGAGGTTAAGCTCACTGAATATTTGTCTGAAGAGAAATTTTCTCAACTTAAAAATGAACTCTCTTATTATGGAATTACCTTAATAGAAGATAAAAAGAAATTATTAGTTCAAAAAATTAAGAATGCTATTATAGAAATGATCAATCTCGGTGAAGGTGACTTGGTAAACAAAACATCAATTCATTTATCAGAAAAATTGAATTTAAGTTATGGGTATTTATCAAACGTTTTTACTGAAGTAACTCTATCAACTATAGAAAACTATATAATTTTACAAAAAATTGAAATGGCTAAAGATTTGTTAACAAAAGAAAATCTGTCATTAACTGAAATCGCGTATAAATTAAACTATAGCAGCGTTGCACATCTTTCTAACCAATTTAAGAAGAAAATCGGATTAACACCTTCGGCTTTTCAGAGAGTTCTGGAAAAAAGAAAACAATTAAAAGAAAATTCTTAACTATCAATTAAATAAACTAACCACTTTTATATGAACACCCAGCCTATAAAAATATTACTTGCCGATGACGATGAAGATGATCGTCTATTTTTCCAAGATGCTATTGAAGCATTACCCCTAAAAACTTCATTAAAAATGGTGGAAAATGGTAAAGAATTAATGGATTATTTGCAATTGGTAGAGCCTTCATTACCTGATGTTATTTTTCTGGATTTAAATATGCCGGGAAAAAATGGTTTGGAATACCTAACTGAAATAAGAACTAATCAAAGATTAAAATCTATATCGGTAGCAGTTTATTCAACATCTTCATCAGAAAAAGATATTGAGGAATCATTTATAAGAGGTGCTAATATTTATATCAATAAACCTAACGACTTCAATGATTTAAAGAACGTTCTTAAAAAAGTTATCTGTACTAACTGGCAATATTTAAATACCAGTTTTAATAAAGAGAGTTTTTTATTAAACGTATAGTACCAGATTATTTTATTGTCGTTGAGAAAAGCAATTATATCAGACATTAAGTAGTTAACATAAAAACACTATAGGTATATAGTTGTTTTTTTGGACGATTAAAAAAAAACTCATATTAATATATGAACCGATTTAGGTTTCCTGAAAATTTATTAAAGTTATCTCTTGTATTGGTAATATTTCTGTTGCTTGGGATTGCAAGTGAGCACTACAGCCAATTTAAAATCTATTCAGAATGCCAAAAACAAATAATCCATTCACATAAATTACAGGCAAGTTTACAAAAATTACTAAATGCTATAATAGATACTGAGTCTTTATACAGAGCTACGCTAATTTCGGATGATAAAGAAATAAACAACTATTATACCGATAATAAACTAAAAATAACCTCACAAATAGATGAATTGAAGCATTTATCAGCTGATAATTTAGATACTCAATCCCAAATTGACTCTATACAGTATCTCATTAATAAAAGAATAAATTCCCTTGATCAATATTTTAAATTAATGAAAACTGGCAGTAACCACCAGGATAAAAATAATCTTGAAAGTTCTTTAGCATTAATAGATGAAGTTGAAAGCCTGGTAAACAAAATTGTCATTCAGGAAACTCTTTCACTTAAAGAAATAGTAAATTTGAGAGATAGAAAACAAAAAACCAACCATCTTTTACTTTTTATAACTGTTTTATTTTCACTTGTTATTTTTATAATTAGTTTTCTTATTCTTCGCTATTATTTTAGTAGTACAAGAAGAACTCTTAAGAAATTACATATTAATAAAAAGATTTATGAACAGGCCGAGCAAATCTCCCATTCCGGCCACTGGCATTATCAACCTGACAATAATAAACTAGTGTTTTCTAGCAATTTATTTAATCTGCTAGGTTTTGAACCAAATAGTTTCAACCCGAGTCTAAAAAAGTATATTAAGCTAATACGGCCGAATGACCGACCCATTTTTCTTTCTGCTCTAAAAAAGCTAAAATCAGAGGGTTATACCCCTCCATTCGATTTAACCATTATAACAGCCCAAGGAAAAGAGAAATATCTTAGGTTTGTAGCTCAGCTTATTACTGATGAAGACGGGAATGATTTAGTGGTTGGCGCCAATAAAGATTTAACTTACGAAATAGAAACAAACAAAAAATTAAACCAGTTAAACCTGGATCTTAAATTGCAAAACAGCATATTTAAATATGCAGAATCCATAGCTATGATAGGAAGCTATTCTTACGATTTCGAAAAAAAATCAATAGAATTCTCTGACAACCTATATAAAATCCTGGGCTATGAGCCGGGAAGTTTTTCACCCTCAGAAAAGAAATTTGTTGAATGGGAAGAGTTTTGGGCTAAAATAAGTATGGATAAAGAAGTTACAGATTCTTCACTCAATAGGGTCCGAATAGTGGATCCCAAAGGGAAACTAAAACATCTGTCTGTCAATAAAAAAATCTTCTACAGTGAAAATAAAAAAATACAGATTGTAACTTTTAAGGATATCACTGAAGAGGTTTTAATCAACAAACAATTAGAAGAGAAAAATGAAGAATTATCGAAAACTAATGAAGAACTAGAGTCTTTCAACCATATTGCCAGTCATGATTTACAGGAACCCTTAAGAAAAATACACACATTTATTTCCAGAATAGAAGGTAACGATGATTTAAAAGGGTCTCCTTTAACAATGAATTATCTTGCCAGAATCAGAATAGCTGCCAATAGAATGCAAAAATTAGTGATTGACTTATTAAGCTTTTCCAGAGCTTCAAAAGATAGTTATAATTTTGAGAGCAGTAACTTAAACGAAATATTAAAAAATGCTCTGGATGATTTACATTTAGAAATTCAGAAAAAAAATGCTGTTATCAATTATAATGAACTTCTTACTGTTGCTGTTATTCCTTTTCAATTTCATCAATTATTTGTAAATATTATTGCCAATGCTTTAAAATATGCCAATCATAAAAAAAGACCGGTAATTAATATCAAAAAAGAGAAAATCACCTGCAATGATTTGTTATCTTTTCCCGAATATAATGAAAATGAGTTACTTAAAATAACTTTTGAGGATAATGGCATTGGTTTTGAACAACAATATGCCGAAAACATTTTTATACTTTTTCAAAGACTGCATGATAAAGAAAAATATACAGGAACAGGTATAGGATTAGCTATTTGTAAGAAAATAATGCAAAACCATAAAGGAATTATTTATGCGGAAGGAAAACCCGGTATAGGTTCAAAATTCACAGTAATTTTACCAATATCCCATAATAATCCTTCCTAACTTTTTTGCAAAACTTGGCAGATTAAATAAATTACACAATCATGTAAGCTTTTAATACAACCATGTAAATCATACCCCTCTCAAACAATTACTTTTGTATTTGTTGATAATCACGTACTACTATTGCTGGATTTCAAGCTATAATTTATAAGTTTTACTATCTGGAGTCTTCATTTTTTTTAATCCAGAAATATTCAGAGTTTTCATCGGATATTAAAAAATGAGTCAATATTATTCAATTAGCTGAGTTTACTATGTTGAACCAAGAAAATAATCATGTATTAAGACCTATTACGGATCCATGGATTGATATTTTCCTGAAAAATAAAAAAGATATAAGAGCATTATTAATTAATTATGGTTCTCCATTAAATGTTCACCATTCAATACCATTTTTGAACAACTTATCTAACTTTGAAAATATTTTTAGAAAATTTAAATTAAGGCATCATCTATTATTCCCAACAAGTGCGAGTAAATGCAAGAAATTTATTGAGTTATCCGCCAATATTGGCCTTGGAACTGCTACTTCCTCCATAGAAGAAATCCAGGAATGTTTAAAGAAAAAAATGGATCCCACTCAAATTACAGTTTTGAGTTCACAGAACAAGCGGTTATTGCATTTTGCTGTTCAAAATAATATCAGAATAATTCTGGGCCATTTTGAGGAAGGTAATTTGATTCAATCCATTTGCGAAAATTTAGATAAAAAGGCAAAAATTGGCTTTAAATTAGGTGGATTTATATTTGAAGGCTTACCTATTGCATCAAAAAACGGCATATCTCCTGACAAAGCTGTAGACCTTTTAACGGACCGATTATCAAAAAAATGGACACATCTTGATTTTGATGGTTTTCACTTTCATATAGAAGAATTTTGTGTAATGCGCAAAGCAGAGGCGCTCAAGCAAACTATTGTATTGGTTGATCTACTCTCAAGAAAGGGGATTAAAACAAATTACATAGATATAGGTGGTTCAATACCCATTAATTACCTGAAAAACCGAAAAGAATGGGGGAAATATAATCAGGCGATTAAAAATTCTTCCCAAATTAAAAAACCTGATTTTAAAATTGAAGATAATGTATTCAACACACACTGGCCTGAGCTAGTGGAAAATAAGCAATTGAAGCTATTTCCCCTTTTCAACAAATTTCCAAAAGAGCTTTTTGTAGAAAAATTACTTATGCAACCTTTTTCTTCCCATGAATTGCTTTTTCAGGCTATCAGATCAAGAGGCTTAAAGTTCGTCCTTCAACCGGGAAGGGCTCTTTTAGACCAGACCGGAATTAGCCTGGTACGCATTTCGGAAATTACTTTAAATCAATTTAATAATTTAGTTATTAGATTAGACATGACTGCAGAACAGTTACAAAAAATTAAAGTTGATTATATAATGGATCCTTTATTTGTTTGCAGAGATGAAAACTCCAATATCGGGAAATATGAGGCATATCTTATTGATTCAGATGTTGAAAATCCTGACTTGATTATTAAAAGAAAAATTCATCTTCAAAAAAAACCTGAAGTGGGCGATATTATATGTTTTGTAAACACTGCAGGTTATGGTATTCACCTTCACAATTACCATTTGAATTCGAATGACCCAGTTCCTAATATATTTATTAATGAAGAGGAAAATCAATATCAGTATGAGATGGTGGCTTCCTGAAATATGAATAGAAAACAAGCCAATTATACTTGACCATAATAACAATTACCTAATATTTATCTCAACTATTTATGAATTCCCCATAAGGTAGATACAATATTATAAGTTAAAGTAATCTTCTCAGCCCGAGGATAACCAGTATACTATATCCTAAAAAGAAGCCAATCACTTCTTTGAGTTTATGCTCCTTTACAAAAAACAGGGCATTTATGCTTTTTTAATTGAAGAATATTTAATGGTCTTGCTTAACGATTTAACGAGCCATTTTAAACTTGTAAGTGTTCAACTTAATTATGTAACAATAAGCATAATGTTTATACTAATTTTGATAAATGTTTAAAGTCAATTATAAGCTGATTGATTTTCGACTTAATTATATTGAACCATATAATTCCATCTTAAATAAATTTTCACCAAAAAAATTATCGCCATGAACAAGGACTATAAAGAAGGCCAGTTAACTAAAGAAATTGAAAGTCTCACTGCTAAAATCCCCTCTGATGTATATTTATGGTCAGCTTTAACAGCAATGGGCGCCTCATTAACATTAAAGCTTATGAATAAGCAGAAAACTGCTTTATTCGTTGGTCAGTGGGCAGCTCCATTTTTGCTAATGGGTATTTACAATAAAATTGTAAAAACTGAGGGGTCTGACTAAACCTTTAGGTTTATAATATTCTTAAAAAAAAAACATCGGTAGCCTACTTTTTCTTCATACCTCTCATTTTGTATGTAAGAGACTATTGATGTTTTATTTTTCCTTCTAATTCGACTGTAATAAAAAGGTGATAATTTGCTATGGCTAGCAATCTTCGGCTAAAAAGGATTAGGAATTAAAAAAGCTTAGATATAAAAAAAGGAAGCAATTGCTTCCTTTTTTTATATCTAAGCTTCAGATTTTATTTATTCTTCTACGGCCATCTCATTTACTTCAGACACTGCCAACTCAGTGAGTATAGCATCAGTTTTCTTCTCCTCATCAAGTGTCTCCTGTAAAAGCTTAGCGGCATCATTAGCACCCATTTTTTTTGCAAGGTGTATCAATGATCCATAAGAGGCAATTTCATAATGCTCTACTTTTTGACAAGCAATTATAATTCCTGCATCCCGTACCATTGTATCTTCGTTAGTGCTTTTCATTACCTCCTGAGCTTCATCAAGAAGACCCTGCATAGCCTCGCATTTTTTTGCCGAAGCTTTAACATCAATTATTTCAAAAACTTTTTCAAGTCTTTTGATCTGTCCATCAGTTTCTTGTTTATGCTTTTTAATCGCTTCAGATAACTTATTAGAAGTTGCGGATTTACTGATATTCTCTAACGCTTTAGCTAAATGATTTTCAGCCCAGTAGATATCCTTTAATTCATGAACAAAAAGTTCGTGAAATTGTGAATTCTTCATTTCCTTGGATGATTTTTGATTAGTTTCCATGGTTCTTTTGATTTTTAGTTTAAAAAATTAATTTCTTTAATTAGTATTACGTAAGAATGACAAGGGAGATTAAAATCCGTGAGTTTTTAACAGAAAATTTACAAATATAATCTACCAACATCCCCTCTGTTAAATTTTTCCTGAGGTGTTATGTCAGTCATAGCCGCAACTATCATTTCGCCTAACCCTAACACAAGATGTGGCCAAAAAAACTATGTCTGAAAAATCAAGTAGCCATGGAGAAACCGCTAAAAAAGCACCTACCATAAAATCAATTATCAAATGGAGTTTTCATTTCAATAGCTTTAACTGGTCCCAATTCATAGTTGGTAAATAAACTATATACAATTGCACCTATACCTAATAAAATGAAAATAGTACTTGCTGCTCCATATTATCAAAATCAAAAATCCAGGGAGCTATAATTA
>JBEPWY010000130.1:0-9039 GCA_041642185.1 Marivirga sp. | reverse complement strand
AGCCTGCCTTTTTAAGAAGCAGGCTTATATGGTTAATTATAATTCGCTTAAAAAATAAAGAAAGAAGCGGCCATTAAACCAATTATCACTATCAAAATAGGGATTACTACCGGCCAGTTAACTTCTTCTTGCTCATCCATAGGATCAGCACCTTTTTTATTACTTACTTCAGTTTTCATTTTATTGTTAATTTAAAATTATAGAATAGTTGATTATATCTTCATATAGCACTGATTGAATAGCCTTTAGGCTTCAATAGAGTGCATACGAGGATTGAAAATGAAAAATAAAGTAGGATTAAGGAGCGTTGATACAGATTTTTGGCCATTTACGTACCAGTTGAACCAAAGCTGTTTTAGTGGAATATAAGTGTTGTTTTAAAGAACTGATTTTATCAGCTAAATCTGTTAGAGAAGATATGATTCCAAAAGTATCAGCAAAATTTTGCTTTACCTCAGTGCTTGTTGGTAATAAGGAAATCGGAATTGTAAATTCATTTACAACATGAGTTTTTATTCCATAAGTAGAATGAATAGCATCATTATTTATCTTATCGATAAAAAGGTTGACAGGCCTTGCACACAGGCTGAGAAGATAAAAAACAAGTAAAAAACTTGAAGTAGGTTTCATCTATATAGAATCGGTCTATTGTACCGATTGGTGCAAATAACGCAGATTATTATGAAAAGATTTCAATTTATAAAATATTTATTTTCAAATGAATTTATATTTTTTTAGTTTGGTAGTAGAATATATTATTGGTTTTTTTAATAAAAAAAGGCAAGCCTCAACCAATCCTGAGGACTTGCCTTCTACGTTTATAGTAATTACTTATGGCTTTTGATAAAATTCTACTTCACCGCTTGCTACATCGTACATGCCCCCGGCAATCCCGATAGATCCCTCGTCCAGCATTTCTTTTAAAACAGGACTTTTTTCCTTGATTTGCTGAATGGTTAACTCAACATTTTTATCAGCTACTTTTTGCACATATTCTGCATTCTGAGAATTTCGTTCACCATCAACCGAGACAGCATCTGCTGCCGGCTTAAGTTTTTTCAACATGCCGGTAAGATTTCCTAATTCAACATTGTCGCAAACACCTTTTACTGCTCCGCAACTGGTGTGGCCCAACACTACAATAAGCTTTGACCCCGCTACTTTACAGGCAAACTCCATACTGCCTAAAATATCCTCATTCACGAAATTTCCCGCAATTCTCACACTGAATATATCTCCTAATCCTTGATCAAAAATAAGCTCTGCAGGAACACGAGAGTCAATGCAACTAAGCACTATTGCGAAAGGATATTGCCCATCTCTGGTTTCGTTTACCTGATCCAAATGGTTTCGGTGAGCCTTTAGGTTTTCTACAAAACGTTTGTTGCCTTCTTCTAAAAGGGTGAATGCTTTTTGTGGGCTAAGTGCCGCCTGACTTTTTTCCGTTTGTGTCTTCATAATTCTTATTTTAACTCTTGTTAATTTCTTTTAATGTATTATTTCTTTAACATCTTCCCCCTTATCGGAGTGCGTAGAAACAGTAAATTTTGGAGGTGTAGGCCCTTCAACAGGTTCAGTAAGATTTTTAACTGTTACATCAATATCTCTTCCTTTGGCACTGATCCTGAAATCCTCTATTATTTCATATATATCATGATGCATATAGCGGGTATTGGTGGCGTCAATCTCTACTTTAGTGTTATCAGGTATATTGGCTAAAGCTCTTAATATGGTTGCTTTATTTATAAAGGTCAGCTCTTGGGCCAATACCAGTCTCATTTTTTCCTTTCCATCTTCTTTTTCTTCGCGCTTGGTATAATGAGTAATTTGGTAATTGTTTAAAAGGATGTAAAAAATAGCGATAACCAAACCAATACCCAGACCCACTAATAAGTCTGTAAATACTATACCTAAAATTGTTGCAACAAATGGTATAAACTGACCCCTGCCTTGTTTATACATTTTCTTAAAAACAGCTGGTTTAGCTAATTTATAACCAACCACAAATAAAATAGCCGCCAAGGTGGCCAGTGGTATCAGGTTGAGCAAATGTGGAATGGCTATGATACTCCCTAATAATAAGAATCCATGAATAATAGCAGATGCTTTAGTTTTTCCTCCGGATTGTATATTAGCAGAGCTTCGGACAATTACTTGTGTAATGGGCAAACCGCCGATCATACCAGAAATTATATTACCTATTCCCTGAGCTTTTAATTCACGGTTAGTAGGAGTTACCCGCTTATAAGGATCTAACTTATCAGTAGCTTCAACGCATAATAAAGTCTCCAAACTTGCTACCACAGCTATTACAATTGCTGTGATATATACCTGTGGGTTTCCTAATGCAGCCATGTCCGGTAAAGTAAAATTACTTAAAAAGCCACTAAAGCTTTCCGCTAAAGGTACGTTTACACTTTGGTCCTGTCGAAGGGCAAAACCGGACATACCACTAAACAATTGATTTAAAAGTACACCACTTAATACAGCTACCAAAGGACCTGGAATCAATTGAAAAATTTTCTGCTTTTTCATAAAGCTTGTTTCCCAAATCAGTAGTATTGCTAGAGAAACAGCAGTGATAACTAAGGCACCCGGACTAATAAAATCAAGCATATTTACCAATTCGGTAAAAGTGTTCTCGCCACCCTTACCAAAAAAACTTAAATCTCCTTCAGGGCTTCTGTCGTATCCAAAAGCATGAGGTATCTGTTTAATAAAAATTATAATACCTATACCCGAAAGCATACCCATAATTACTGACGAGGGGAAATAGTAGGCAATAATACCGCCTTTGGCAAATCCCATGATGAGTTGAATAATTCCGGCCAGTACAACGGCCATTAGGAAAATTTCAAATGCACCTAAATCCTGAATGGCGGTTAATACAATTACTGCCAAGCCTGCTGCAGGACCACTAACTCCCGCAGGAGAACCACTGATAGAAGCGACTACTATACCTCCAACTATACCGGCTATAAGGCCTGAATATAAAGGTGCGCCAGATGCAAGTGCTATACCCAAACATAGAGGTAAGGCCACAAGAAATACCACTATACTAGCGGGTATATCTGATTTTAAATTTTTTAAAGGATGAAAATGACTCATGTTAAAATGATTTAAATTTTAGAAATCAAACAAAAAAATTATAATTGGCCACTCTACAAACAAAAGGCAATGTAATTAATGGAATTGAATACTTCAGGTGTAGAATCAGGCCTGAGAAGTTAGGAACGGTAATTTGGGTGGAGGAGTTAGCATTTCACACACTCTCCCCTTGAAAAATATAATTTTAGCGAAGTAAAGCTTGTTTTTTTTCTCTAATAAGATGGAGTATGAGTGCTTTTTATCGGCAGTGAATTGCTCATAGTTTTCTTTTACCTCCTCTTTCTGGGATTCCTGATCGCTAATAGGTTCAGCTTCGGGTGATGTGAAATCGCAATATTCATATTGCAGACTATTATCATTCTGGAAATAAAAAGATAAAGAATTCAGAAGGATTGTACCGCTAAACCATACTAACATCACTATCGATAGACATTGAATCAGTCTATTTGAAAATGAAGAAAGATATGTAAACTGTATTTTCATTCTGGTAGTTAAGAACAACGCATAACAGCAAATGCATTCTGTTATGTTTTTGATACTCAAATATAATACAGGAACTATTGAGTAGGAAGAAAAATTCGTTCAAATTTCAAATATTATTTATCTAGCCATCCAGCCATTCTTTGAATAAATGAACTTTTTCCCTGCTAATGAGAATGTCATTGTCTTTACAAGTCTTTAATTTAATCTTTAGCCGACTGTTAGAATATGTATAAATGTCCCCGATAGCCTCAAAAGAGGAAATGTATTTGCGATTAACCCTAAAGAAATGCTGAGGGTGAACCATTTCTTCTATTTGATCAAGCGTATAATCCAAAATATATTTCCTACCTTCTTTTAGTTGCATAAAAGTGGTTTTTTCAGCACTGAAAAAATAGGCTACATCCTCAGTAGGTACACTTTGTATTTTCTCTCCAATTTTCACCATAAACCTGCTTTTATAATTTGCAGTTTCAGCTTGAAGTAAATTTTGTATCTGGGATAAATCAATTTGAGGCTGAATTTGGCTGTTTTTAAATTTGATAATTGCCTGCTCCAATTCAACAGGGTCCACAGGCTTCAATAAGTAATCTATAGAATTTAATTTAAAGGCTTTAATGGCATATTGATCGTAAGCGGTTGTGAAAATAATAGGAGCATCTACTTTTACTTCCTTGAAAATCTCAAAACTTTGACCGTCCGCCAGTTCAATATCGCAGAAAATCAAATCAGGTGCTGTTTCATTTTGAAACCACTTAATAGCTGAAGAAATGCTATCCAATTGACCCACTATTTCTGCCTCAGAAAGAAATTCTTTGATTAATTTCTTCATTCTTGCTGCGGCCGGTTTTTCATCTTCAATAATTAAAACTCTCATTTATCTAAGCTTAATAAAGGAAGTTTAACTATAAATTCCTTTTCAGTTTGTATAATTTCAGGGATTTGCCTACTTAAGAGCGCATATCTTTTACGGATATTTTCAAGTCCTATGCCTGTGTTTTCAGTAGCTTTTCCGGTCTTTGGCTGGTAATTATTCTTAACTATAAGTTGATTTCCTACTTGCCGAATAGAAATCTTTAGCGGATGTTCCATACTTGCGATATTGTGTTTAATTGCATTTTCAAGTAGTAGTTGCAACGACAATGGAGGGAGATAAAACTCTTCAATTTCCTCTGCCAAGATCTCAAATTGCAGGTTTTCATCAAAACGAATTTTTTGCAAGCTGAGATAATTTTTTGCGAAAGCTAATTCATCTTTCGTATTGACTAATTCTTCATGCTGTACATCCAGTACATAGCGGTATATTTTTGATAGTTGCTGAATGAAAGCCGCAGATTTATCAGCGTCTTCATAAACCAAAGCCGAAAGAACATTCAGGGAATTAAAAAGAAAATGCGGATTCAGCTGATCCTTTAACGACTGGTATTGTCCGGCGAGTTTTTCTGACCGGAGTTGCTCTGTTTCAATTGCAGCATTTCGCCATTCAAATAACCAAGACCTGGCCGTAAAAATTGTGATAATTACAATGGCTATAATAACAGGTAGAATGCTATGGTTAAGCATTTGGACCCAGGAAATATTTTGTAGTGTTACATTTTCAAATGTCACCAATGTAAACAAAACTGACAAAATATAGCTGGCAACAAAAGAATAAGTCAGATAAATAATTACTGTTAAAACCAACCTCTTTACGGGGAATTTTATCCAGCTGATTTTTTTGTCGAAATAAGCTTCCACTACAAACCCTCCAAAGCTTAATGTTGAGGACATTAAAAATGAAAAAATGAAGTCCCGAATTAAACTTACTATCCCTTCCAAAGAAAAAAAACAAGCCGGGCAAAAAGCGAGCATGAGAATAAAGGCAATACCCAAGTTCAGCAAAAGAAAATTCTTTATACTTTTTAAAGAGGAGACTTTATCAATTATTATTTTAATAAACATTGGCTAAGTTTGGAATAAAGATAAGGCTTTGTTTTTGAGGGAAACATAATCTGCAGGCTTTTCACAAACCTGCAGATCAATATGAAATTATTTGCAATTGGCAATCATGGTTTCGGCATTTTTTTTGCCCCAGCGAGGTAAAAGAGCATTATCAACTGTACCTGCTTCTTCTATAAGAAATAACTGCATGGCATTTTGAGCCATTTTGCAAGCTTTTTCAGGACCTTGTCCGAAAAATCGGGCCATCCCCAATTCCATCTGTGCCATTAATATCATTGCCCTTGGGTTGTTAGGATCCATAGAAATGGCGGTACCAAAAGCATTCATCACCTGGCCACTCATATGTTGACCTCTTCCTGCAGGGTCTGCAGTTAATTCTGCCATTAGCGCATAACCTTTTAAAGCAATCAATTCAGAATTTTCTCCCTCTGCTTTTATGGCTTTTTCAATATGTTTTTTGGCTTCATAATAATATGCATCTTTTACCTTTATGCCTTCCTTACTTTTAAATCCTGCATTGATCAAGGCCAGTGCTGCATAATAATCCGGTAACCATTCACCCTCGTTCATTTCAGATATTCTGTTAAATCCATTGGCAACATTTTGTAATTCAGATGATGTTTCAGCTTTCCCCAATGCTTTTAATTGTTTTTCCATGGCTTTAATATAGGCCGTTTCATAGGCAAATGAGAAACTAAGTCCTGAAAATACTAGTGCGATAATAATCATGTACTTTTTCATAATTGATATGTTTTATAAGTTGTTTAATAGATTTGCATTTTTATCTGATGAAAGGGTCAGGAATACTCCCAGGAAAAGAAATCTCGGAGCGCCTTGACGAACTGGCATTCCGGGAAATAAACCGGATTCATTTGTTTCTTTGGCATATTGGTAGCCAAATACATTGTCCCTTCCCAATACATTGCTACACGCCAGGTGAAATATTAAATTCGGGCGGGGCAAATAACTCCACCCCAGGCTTAAGTTTTGAAAGCTTTTAGTTTTTGCATTTTGCTCACCGGGCAAATTCGGGTCGGTATAAGTATATCCATCATTCATACTGAAGGATAATCCCAATTGGGAATTGAGGGAAGAAATAATATGTTTAACTACCACAGAGCCATTATGTATTGGGGCAAATCCTGGCTGAACGGCAGTTTCATAATTGTTAAACTTTCTTTCTGAGTCTACCAGACTATAGGTAATCCAGAAATCCGTATTTTTAAAAGTTTTCCGGTCTCTGTAAAAGAAATCCATTCCCCGAGCGTAGCCCTTACCAGCCAATTTTGGGTTTTCAGGAAATCTATTGTTTCCTTCAAATGTCACAAGCTGCTCATAATTTTTATGAAATGCTTCGGCTCTGAAAGTTCTTCCGTTTTTAGCCAGAAAATAATTTAAAATATAATGACTTGCCTGTGTGTTTTCGAGTTTATTATTCAGTACCCTGAATTGCTCCTGAGGTAGTTGGTGAAATGTACCATAAGCAAAAGAAAGTTGGCCCTCATGCTGGAATTTGTAAGATACAGAGGCCCTGGGGTCTATCCATAAATCTTCGTTTAGTGTGCTGTATCCAGTTCTGAACCCTCCGCGGAAGATTAATTGATTACTGACATAATAATCAGATTCTGCAAAAATATTGTATTGCTGATCCAGATAATCTCTTTCCGATTTTTCTAAAACTGATGCTTCGCTATAGTTCGATAGATAAGATTCCACACCTATTTTAGTAGAAAAAGCCGCTGAAAAATCTTTTATAGCTACTGCTTTAGCATGGAAAAGCTCGTTTTTCTGAATAAAATCTATGCTATCTAATTTAAATTGATCCTTATTTAAAGAATATGACAAACCTCCGGTATAGCTCCAGTCATTTGCTCCAATTTGTTTAAAGTTACTTTGCACATAGGTATAGTCATTTTTAATATTCACTAAAGAACCTCTGCCATTGGATCCCGGCCGTGCCTGCCATAATTCCATGCCGCTGGATTCCTTCTGAAAATACGCTTTCACCATGCCACTATTGCCCCATTTTTGTCTTCCGGAAAGTGATACATCCCAGCTATGAGGGCTCCTTTCCCAGTCGAAATTTTGTTTGATTAAAGATTGATAGGGAGCCAGATCAAAATAATTGGCTGATGCAGTTAGGCTATTCTTTTTACCGACCAATGTTTGTGTATAACCGCCCCCTAAGGACATTATACTGATGTCACCCTGATTTCTTGCCGGCATATCTATGGTGTTTAAAGCCAGTGCAGATGAAAGTGCCTGACCATATTCAGCTGAGTATCCTCCAGTACTAAAGAAAGAGCCTTTAAAAAGATTAGGACTAAATCTTGTGCGGGTAGGGACGTTAGAAGCTGTGGTGCCAAATGCATTTCCAACTTTTAAGCCATCTATGAAAATGGCTGTTTCCGAGGCATCGCCACCGCGCACAAATAGGCGACCGTCATTGCCAACTGTTGAGGTGCCAGGTAATGTTTGAAAAGCGCCGATTATATCACCCATTGCACTTGGTGTAGTTACAATATCAATGGGTTTAAGTACAACGGCTTTGTTTTCATCAGAAGCTTCCATGGCACCGGCAGTAATGGTAACTGCATTTAATTGGTCAATCGACTCTTTTAAAACAATATTTAAACCTGTTACTTCTCCGCTTAACACTATACTTAGTTCCTGTTTTTTAAAGCCAACCGATTGGAAAACCACTTGTTGGTTTCCTGTTTCATCTGTTGAAAATGAAAACGCCCCATCCGGATTAGATGAAGTGCCATCGTAAGTATTTTTAATAAAGACATTCACTCCTGGCAAAGGCTTTCCCTTGGAATCTTTTATAATTCCTTGAATGTTTGTCTGCGCCAATGCGAATGAGGTGCCAACGAAAAAAGCGAAAGTAATAATTAAAGTTTTCATAGTGTTTCCTTTGCGTCAAAAGTGAGGCAAAGTATACTATGGAAAAATTAAAGCTTACTGAACTGTAGAATAAGACAGATGAAGTGAAAAGGGGAGAGGATGAAAATTTAGTGGCGGTTCTCGTAACCGCCACTTTTAAGGGTTATTAGTTGGATTTATAGGTGGCAAAATTAAGGAGTAATCTTAATTAATCTCCAATTTCATTTCTTCAGAAGAATGGCGGCTTCTTTGGCGAAATAGCTTAAAATAACATCGGCACCTGCTCTTTTGATGCTTAGCAGACTTTCCATCATAGCCCTGTCACCATCCAGCCAGCCTTTTTGGGCGGCTGCTTTAATCATACTATATTCTCCGCTTACATTATAGGCAGCAATAGGTAATTCATGGTTTTCTTTTAAGAGATGGATTACATCCAAATATGCCAGTGCTGGCTTCACCATTAAAAAATCTGCTCCTTCATCAGCATCCAATTCAGCTTCAATTAAGGCTTCATGTTTATTGGCAGGGTTCATTTGGTAGGTTTTTTTGTCGCCAGATTTAGGCGCTGAATCCAAGGCGTCACGGAATGGGCCATAAAAAGCGCTCGCATATTTGGCACAGTAG
>JBEPWY010000129.1:0-9067 GCA_041642185.1 Marivirga sp. | reverse complement strand
GTGCCAAAGGTATTGCCATTGTCTAGTGACACATCTACTCTTATGGAACTGGATGTTGGTCGGTTGGTCATATCATCCCAAACTACATATACTTCACCATTAGGACCAACCGCCGGCATTCCGAAGGTATTGAGGTTGCCCGAATCATTGATAAGTACATCTGTCGGAAAGCTTGCTCCCTGGTCATAAGAAGAGGCCAGTCGCGTAACAACATTACCAGATTGGGTTATCCGGTAAGCTAAATATACATTGAACTGACCAGCTATGGTGCCGTCGCGGCCGGCACCAATGATCCATTTATCGAGGGAGTTATCACTAGCCACTGTGGTAAATTGATCATAGCTTTGGCCCCCGTCAGTGCTGCGGGCTACCATCAGGTGCCGGTTTCCGTCAGAATCATCTAGGCCATAGCTCACGTACACGTTCCCATCTCCCGCAAATGCCACAGTAGGATCGAAGCGGAATGTGCTTGTTCTCCCGTCCTCAGCATTTCCCAGAGGTACAAAAGTCCAGCTTTGTCCACCATCGGTTGTAAAAAAGGTATTCATGGTGCTAAAATTAGGGGCATGGCCACAAATAACCTGATTGTCACGGTTGTTTGGGTTAACCGAAATACTGACTTCCGCCTCATTCCCGTTGAGGTTGCTTACATTCACATTTGGTACATCGTTTAGCAGGCTTTCATAAGTGGTTCTTCCAGATTTAGAGCTGAATTTTGATTCAGAAGAGGATGCTTTTGACTGGTTTTGAAAAGCTTTTGCTTCTTCTGTTACAATAGGCAAGTCATTTGCTACCTGGCTGAAAATAGGCAGCGGAAGGAGCAGGCAAAGAATTAGTAATCCCTGAAGCCCCTGAACGGATGATGCTTTTAATAGATTTTTCATAAGAAATTCTGGTTTAGATAGTTTTTACATAAAAAAATAATTAGTCCTAAAAAGTGTACTTACTCAACTGTAAAAATATCGGAAATAGCTATCTGGTGTTGGCTCGGTTTAAAGTGCTCTCCGGTTGTGTATACCAGCGTTGCCCTGTAGGTACCGATAGTTAGGTTAGTAGCAAAGGGTTGGTCGGAAATTAGCTCAATTGTTTCCTTGGATCCAGCTGGAATGGTTACTTCCCTGGCCGGCGCGTTTAAAGTGCAGTTTTTGATCTCCTGCCAGCCAGTTTCTTTTTGTTGTTCAATTAGAATAATGCTGCAGTTAGTATGCTGATCCATGGTGGTAACTGGCTCCTCCATGCGGTTCCATACGGTGATCACTATCTTTTCACTTTCATCATAAGTAGCCTTGTTGCTTTTAATTTCTATCCCACTTTCTGATTTAGCTGAATCAGATTCGTTTGATGGGGTGCTGCAGGCCATAAAAAAATTCATGAAAAAAAATAAATATATATACATCATGGCGAAAAAATTTAAGCATATATTCAAGTAGCTGAAAAAGTATTTATCTTTTATATGAAGTTAATAAAATTATATTTTTATAACAAATTATAATTAAAGATTTATTCTTATTAATTTTGTAAATTATATTTCTTTTTTAAGTTAAGATAAAAATGTTGTTTTAATTATAAATTAAGATTAAATATCACTAATTATTTCATGCTCTGCAGCTCTCTAGCCAGCAACATAAAGGATGCTTAATTTTAGCTCTGCCCAGCTCAACAAATGAGGCAAAAGAATCAATGCATGCTATTTCCCTGCTGTATTACTTATATTCAGAGTGATGGTAGTTTTGAAACATGATTAAGATTTAATTTCTATTTTCTTGTCAGAAATAACTTCATTATTTTATAGAGACATATTTAACTCTGTATTTCAGTTCTTTATATCATCCCCATCTTTTATCAGGAATTAAATGCATAGTCATTAAGCAAGGATTGTGGGATTTTTTTTAAAAACACACGACAAATGTCATATCTGAATATGATCTGTAACAGGCTTTTAGTAAAATAGCTAATTTACATTTGAGCTTTATAAAAAAAAACAGCCTCGAAAGGCTAATTCCTTTCAGCGATACTGTTTTTGAGACTTCAAAAGTTAACTTTTACGAAAAATATTTCATTTCATGACTTATCACAATAATCTACATTCATTTCATATCCCAGTAATGGGTTTAGCCTATACCATTGATACACCTATCAGACTCGCACATTTGGGGATTTCCTCTGTATTGTCTTTAGGAGATGATATCCTTATTGAGCGTGTAAGGCAATTTTACAGCAGTAAGTTTAATTTCTCATTTACACCAATCTTATCGGATGAGCAAGATGCCCGGGCCAGGAGAATAACAGCTTATTTGGATATGGTGCAGGATATAGTACAGCAAAAATTCGAACTGCATAAAAACAGGTTGATCAAGAGTGTTAATTACATGAACAACTTCCTGAATATGTTGCCTGACTGCTCTGGTTTTAAGGATGAATTATTAAAGGCCTGGAAAAAATATGATACTAATGACCTTATGAATTGGCTAAATAAGCATCTGGAGCCTGGTAAAATTGATGTTAACATTATGACTAAGTTGGATAATATAAATTACCATAAAAATAAAGCCTTGCCGGTTGAGTTTAATGATGCCCATGCTTCTCTCCGTGCTTTTGCCAATAGTAAAATCTCTTCTTCCGTGGTGTTGTCTGCGGGTATGAATCCGCGCTTGTACAGTTATTTTGAGAATTTAAAAGATTTTTATCCCGATAAAGAGGGACAATTTAAAAAGAAAATTACACTAAAAGTAAGTGATTACAGATCTGCCTTGGTACAAGGAAAATTTTTCGCCAAAAAAGGTATATGGGTATCTGAATATCGTATGGAGTCTGGTTTAAATTGTGGAGGTCATGCATTTGCCACACAAGGGAAACTAATGGGGCCAATTTTAGAGGAATTTAAAAATAATAAGAAGCAGCTTATTGCAGATGTTTTTCCTCTATACAAATTTGCTCTTGAAGAAAAAGGTTTTACAGTAGGCGATCAGGTGCCGGAATTGCACATAACAGCTCAGGGTGGAGTGGGAACTTCCGAGGAGCATGAATTTCTTCTACAGCATTACCAATTATCTTCTGTTGGCTGGGGAAGTCCATTTCTGCTGGTTCCTGAGGCAGTTAGTATTGATGAGGGTACCAGGCAAAAGCTATCAGAGGCCAGAGAAGAGGATTTTTATCTCAGCAAAGCTTCTCCTTTAGGAGTGCCATTCAATAATATCAAAGGTTCCTCCCGTCAAATAGAGATGGCTAAAGAGAAAGTAAAAGGAAAGACTGGAAGCCCTTGTACTAAGAAATTTTTAAAGCTGAATACTGAGTTTACCGATAAGCCTATTTGTACGGCTTCTACAAAATACCACAAACTAAAGCTGGCTCAACTAAAAGGGGCAGGTTTAAGTGAGGAGAAATATCAAAAAGAATATGATGAATTGATGGAGAAGGAATGTTTATGTGGCGGATTGTCAACTGCCTTCTTTCTGGAAAACGAAATGAATACCAAATTAGAAGGAGAAGGTGTAACAGTATGCCCAGGTCCAAATCTTGCTTACTTCAGTGGTAAAATTAGTCTTCAGGATATGATACAGCATATTTATGGCAAAAAGAATATGTTAAATCAAATTGAGCGACATCATATGTTTTTAAAGGAATTGGAGCTTTATATAAAGTATTACTTTAACGAGCTCGACAATTATGAATCAGAGCCTAACAAAAAAATGGCTAAGTATTTAAAGGATTTTCAAATTAACCTCTTAGAAGGTATTGAATATTACAGATCATTGTTTCTTAAGATGAAAAGTTATTCTTCCCAAAAAATCAATAAAGAAATAGAACAATTGAATGATTTTGAAAATAAACTCAAAACAAATCTGATAGCACAAAACATACCTGCTTTAACTTAAATTTTTATGATTTTAAAGGCTTTGTAACAAATATTACATTATATTCATATAATAAAAGATAAATTTGTCCTAAATTAAAATTTAAAGAAATATGGAAGTCAAACACACTTATAATTTAGACCTTGAATGGCAAAAAGACCGAATTGGTCAAATGAGTTCACCACAATTAAACGAAAAAATAACAGTAGCTACACCGCCTGAATTTCCTAAAGGAGTAGAAGGCATTTGGTCGCCTGAACACTTCTTTACAGGTGGAGTCTTATCCTGCTTTATGACAACTTTTTTAGCAATGGCTGATTATTCAAAATTAGAATTTTCAAAGTTTGACTGTAAAGCAGAAGGCATTTTGGAAAAGGTAGAAGGTAAATTCATGATGTCAGAGATTATCTTAAAACCTTCAATATTATTGAATGATGACTCCAAAATGGAAAGAGCGATTCGACTGATGGAAAAAGCCGAAGCATCTTGTTTGATAAGTAATTCCATTAAATCATCTGTTAAGCTGGACTTTTCTGCAATGCAAATTTCCGAACCTGTTGAATAATTAACTTTATAATGAAAAGGAGGTACTGATAATAGGCCTCCTTTTTTTTTGTGCGAGATTAATTTTATTTTACGAATGAGTTTGTAACTAAACTATCGTCGAAAGTTTAGTTAATAGTAGGTAATAAGCACCATTAATTGATATAAAAATGCTTCAAAATTCGCTCCTAAACCCCGAAAACATAGCCATTATAGGTGCCTCTGAAAATCAAAGCAAGCCGGGAGGGAAAGTTATAATCAATCTGCTTAAAGGAGGTTTTAAAGGTGATATTTATGCTGTAAATCCCAAAAAGGTAGCAATAGAGGGTGTAAAGCATGTTTCGGGCATAGGTGATTTGCCCGCAGTTGACCTGGCCATATTATCCATACCTGCAGCATATTGTATGGAGACTGTGGAAATATTGGCGGAAGCAGGAACCAAAGCATTTATCATTTTTTCGGCCGGTTTTGGTGAAGCCGGTGTAATGGGAATTAAGAGAGAGCAGCGCCTGCTGGAGATTTGTAATACGTATAATGCTACACTTATTGGTCCTAATTGTGTTGGCGTCATCAATGAACGCTATAAAGGAGTGTTTACCACACCTGTTCCTGCTTACCATGAAGAAGGATGCGAGTTGATTTCCAGTTCTGGGGCAACAGCCGTTTTTATTATGGAAGCTGCACATTCCACAGGACTTAAATTTTCAAATATTTATTCTATTGGTAATGCCAGCCAGACAGGGGTGGAGGAAATATTAGAGGAGATGGACCTTAATTTTGATCCTAAAACAAGCCCATTGGTAAAATTATTATACCTGGAGAGTATAAAAAATCCTTTTAAATTTTTAAAACACAGTGCGTCTCTAATCCGGAAAGGATGTCATATAGCAGCTATTAAATCAGGTTATTCTGAAGCCGGGGGCAGGGCTGCTTCTTCCCATACGGGCGCAATGGCTACATCAGACACCTTGATCAGAGCATTGTTCAAAAAAGCAGGAATCGTGTATTGCAGCGGTCGTGAAGAGCTTATAAGTGTGGCAGGAGTGTGGCAAAACAAAAAGAAAGCTGGTAAAAATATAGCCATTATTACGCATGCAGGAGGATCTGCTGTAATGCTGACGGATATTTTAAGCAGTTTAGGGATGAAAATACCGCCCATTCCCGAAAGTAAAGCCAAAAATTTACTATCAAAGCTTCACGCAGGCTCCTCAGTGGCCAATCCTATAGATTTTCTGGCTACAGGTACGGCCGAGCAATTGGGCCTGATCACTGATTTCTGTGAACAGCTTGATGAGATTGATGCCATGGTAGTGGTTTTCGGCAGTCCGGGCTTATTTAATGTGCAGGATGTTTATGATGTGCTGGACAAGAAAATGAATAATTGTAGCAAGCCAATATATCCTGTATTGCCTTCTTTGGTTAATGCGGGTAAAGAAATTGAAAATTTTCTAGCCAAAGGACATGTTAACTTTCCTGACGAGGTAGTATTGGGCAGGGCGTTGGCCAATGCAGCATTGATTTCACCACCCTCTTTTGGCAATACCGAATTGTCTGAAATGGATTATACGGGCATCCGAAATATATTGACCGAAGCATCGGATGGTTATTTAAATACTTCCTCGGTACGGGCGCTCTTAACTGCGGCAGGTATTCCTATGGTGAAGGAGATGGAATGTTTTAAGGAAGAGTCTTTGGATGAAATCATGAGCCAAATGCAGTTTCCTTTGGTGGTAAAAGTAATAGGTCCAGTACATAAAACTGATGTGGGCGGCGTATCCCTTAATATTAACTCAGAGCATTTTCTGAGGAGCGAATTTAAAAGAATGATGGGTATTCCTGGTGCCAACGGTGTATTACTACAGGAAATGGCAAAAGGTGAGGAGCTATTTGTCGGGGCGGTTAAAAAAGATCAGTACGGTCATCTGGTTCTTTGTGGTTTAGGGGGCATTTTTGTAGAAGTAATACAGGATATCGCTAACGGATTGGCACCTTTAAATAGGGAAGAAGCCATTGAAATGATGAAAAGTTTAAAATCCTACCCCATTATTGAGGGGTACAGAGGCCGTAAAGGAGTGGATGAAAATGCTTTTATAGAGGTGATTGTTAGGCTTTCGTCATTAGTATATATGGCTCCTGAAATCCAGGAAGTAGATATTAATCCTTTAATGGGCAGCGAAAGAGGTGTGGTGGCTGTTGATGCCAGAGTGAGAGTAAGCAGGGGATGATAGGAGAAATTGAAAGGTGACAAAAACAATAGTTGCCATGGAAAATTTTAATAATTGAAATTCCGATTCCGAAAATGTTATGACAGTCCCTGTACCCTGTAATTATTGAGGCGATTAGACCCTTTCAATGTTTAAATTTTTCTTTTAATTAATGTATAATGTTTTTTTTAAAACTCTTCTAAAAAATAAGCCTATGATTTTTTCTGCTTTTTATTACCAGCTTATTTTTACAATATAATTACAAGACAGTATAGCTAAAAACCTCAATTTATTATTATTGCATATTTGCCAGCAGGATAAAATTTGATTCAATAATATAATAACAGTTTCATAAAATGGATGTTGTCACGCTCATCGTGGTCAGTATCAAAGTTGAAAGAACGTACAGGAAATACACTATAGTTAAAATTTACCTCCCGGTAAACCCCTCATAATTCCTAATTTTATATGACACATCCTAAATACATCTAAATACTAAGCCGCTGCCACGCTTTTTTTATTATATTGTTGTAGTTTTTGTATTCTGTTAATTAGCATCTCTGATCATGGCTTTAGGTAAATCATCATTTTTAAATAAGCAAATAGAAGCATTAACCAAAACAGGTACCTGGGAATTAGATTTAATTGAAAATAAACTAAGCTGGTCTGATGGCGCGTTTCAAATGCTGGGCTATAAGCCACAGGAATTTGAAATGACCTTTGAAAGGGGCGTGGAAATTATTCACCCTGAAGATAGGGAAAGAGCCACCGCCTTGATGGAAGATGTTTTACAAAATGATGCTGAATATTTTATTGAAAAAAGACTGCTCACAAAAACTGGAAATATTATTCATGTTCGCATGAAAGCCAATTTATTTAAAGATGAAAAAGGTAAACCCATTAGCTTAATAGGGGTTTTTCAAGATATAAGTGAGTTTGTACTATCGAAAAACCAACTAGAGGAACAGCATACCTATATAAAGGATATAATCCAAAACTTACCTGCTATATTTTTCCTCTTTAACCAAAAAGGGCAACAGTTACTATGGAATAAACAATATGAGGAAATCACGGGCTATAATCATGAGGAAATAGCTTCAATGCATCCTACGGATCTATTTGAAGGAGAGGAAAAGATCAAAATTGTAGAGCAGATTAATAAAGTTTTTGATGTTGGCTATACAGAAGTAGAAGCGTGGATAAGTTCAAAAAATTCTGAAAAAATACCTTTCCATTTCACAGCATCTATTATCTCTTATAAAGGTGAAAAATGTGTGTTTGGAACAGGTACAGATATTAGTCAAAGGCTTTCTCTCTTACATGAGTTGGAATTGTTAATAAGCAATACGGATGAAGCTTTTATGTATATCGACTCAGAGTTAAATGTGGTTTCCTTTAACAATCAAATGAAAATCCATTATGAATTACTTTTTCAAAAGGAGCTAAAAAAAGGGCTTAAACTCACGAATTTAGGACGTACTGATCAAAAAGAGGAATTAGATCAAATTATTAAGCAAGTCTGGAATAAAGAACAGGTAAAAGTAATTCTGAAAGTTAGCTTGGATGGAGAAACTAAATATTATGAGCTAAAATTCAAACCAATTTTATCAGAAGGTGGAGAAATTGAAGGGGTATTTTTGACTTCCCTCAATGTAACAGAAACGCATAGAACCAATGTAGCACTTAAGAAAAGTCAGCAAAAACTACAGCAAGTACTTGATAGCTCGCTCGACACACTTTGTACGATCGATGAAATAGGTAATTTTCAAATGGTAAGCCAATCATCTGAACAATTATGGGGCTATAAACCAGAAGAGATGGAAGGAAAGTCTTTCATGGATTTTGTAATTGAAGAAGACAGAGCATTAACTGAAAAAGTGGCCGATGATATTCAAAACGGAAAAAAATTCAGAAATTTCGAAAATCGATATAGGCATAAGAAAGGTCATGTGGTGCCCGTTGTCTGGTCTGCTTATTGGGATGGGGAGCAAAAACTTATGAATTGTGTTGCAAAAGATGCAACTGACAAACTTAAGGCAGAGGAACAGCTAAAATTTAGTGAAAAAAGGTTTAAATCTTTGGTTCAGGAAGGAGGCGACTTGATTGGAATATTGGATTTAGACGGCAACTACAAATATGTTAGCCCTACTTCCTCCACTATTTTAGGTATGGAACCAGAAGAGTTTTTAGGTGAAAATGCATTTGACTTTTTTCATCCGGAGGATAAAGAATGGGCAACTAAAGAATTCGGGAAACTGGAAAACGAAAAGCATATTCAGTTACCACCTTTTCGCTTTAAGCATAAAGATGGAGGCTGGAGGTGGCTGGAATCAAGCATTTCCAATTTGTTGCAAGAGCCTTCTGTCCAGGGAATTGTGGCTAATTCAAGGGACGTAACGGAAAGAATCAAAATTGAGAGAGAATTAAAAGAGGGCAAAGAAAGATTAGAACTTGTCATGAAGGCAG
>JBEPWY010000128.1:0-9176 GCA_041642185.1 Marivirga sp. | reverse complement strand
CATCATCGGGCATAGTGAAGGTTCCTTGATTGGTATGCTGGCTGCGGAAGCTGCCGATCAGTATGTATCAATAGCCGGCGCAGGCAGATCGGCAGATTTAATTTTAAAGGAGCAGTTAGGAGAACAAACACAAGCGGTAAAGGATATGACTTTTCCCATTATCGATAGCTTAAAAAGCGGAAAAACTGTATATGATGTAAATCCTATGCTATACTCTCTTTTCAGGCCTGATGTACAGCCTTATTTAATCTCCTGGTTTAAATACAATCCACAGGAAGAAATAAAAAAAGTTTCTGTGCCTGTATTGATTATTCAAGGTACTAATGATATCCAGGTTGCTGTTAAAGATGCTCAATATTTAGCAGAAGCTAAGCCGGAAACAGAATTAGCGCTGATTGAAAATATGAATCATATTTTCAGGATAGTGGAAGGGGATAAAGAGGTGAATATTGCTACTTACAACAATGCTTCCTTACCTATTTCCGAAGAAATGGTTCAGTTGATTACTGAATTTATAAATTCTAATTAGAATCAGCTTTAATCAAAAAAGCCTTTAAGATTGATCTCAAAGGCTTTTTTGAATGTTTTACTTGATTATTTTTTCTCTGCTGTCTTTTTTGTAGCCGTTTTACGAACAGTACGTTTCTTTTTAGGCTTTTCTTCTATTACCTCTTCTTCAACGTTTGTTAATAATCTTCCACAATGCTCGCAAACAATTACTTTCTTCTTATCGCGAATATCAGCTTGCTTTTGAGGAGGAACAGTATTGAAACAACCACCACATGCACCTCTTTTTACAGGTACCACAGCTAGTCCGTTTCTAACATTGCTTCTTAATTTCTCATAAGAAACAGCTAATCTATCTTCAAGATTTTTTAATGCTTTTTCACGATCTTTCTCAAGTTTCTTTACATCTTCTTCGCTTTCCGAATTGATGTTTTCAAGTTCGGTACGTTTACTTACCAAATCTTTCTGACGATCCTCGTGCATTCTTTTTGTTTCCTCTATACCGGAAATTTTCTCTTCAATTTTTGCTTCGGCTTCCTTGATTCTTTTTTGGTGAATCTGGATGTCCAGCTGCTGAAGTTCAATTTCTTTGGTAATGGCATCATACTCACGGTTATTTCTAACTGTCATTTGCTGCTCACCATATTTAGCGGTCATTTTTTCGGCTTCCTTGATGCCTTTTTTGCTGGCTTCAATAGTGTCCTTAATTTCCTTTACGGTCTCATCAAATTTTTCGATGCGGGTTTCATATCCAACGATTTCATCCTCTAAGTCGCTTACTTCATCAGGAAGTGCACCTCTTACTTTCTTAATTTCGTCTAACTTTGAATCTATGCCTTGTAACTTTGTTAAGGCATCAAGCTTTTGTGCTACAGTACTTTCCATGCAATTAATAATATTTTATCGGATTCGTAACAGTCTCTCCTAAATGGAGTGCAATATTAGCAAAATTTTCTCGCAATATCTCATAAAATAATTCATTTGTGAATATTTCGCTTTCAAAATGTCCTATATCAGCTATTAAAACCTTGTTATCAGCATCAAAATACTCATGATATTTTATGTCTGCAGAGATATAAACATCTGCCTTTTTGGCTATTGCCTGTTTTATTAAGAATGCACCAGACCCACCGCAAACTGCTACAGTTTTTATTTTTTTATTTAAAAATGAAGTATGTTTTATTACTTTTAGGTTCATTTTCTCTTTCAAGTGGTCCAGAAATTCAGTTTCAGTCATAGAAGATTCCATTTCTGCAATCATTCCTGAGCCAATTTCAGCATATTCATTCTCCAATTGATACAGATAATAAGCCACTTCCTCATAAGGGTGTGCAGCTTTCATCGCCTGAAGAATTTTATTTTGAAGATAAACCGGAAAAATTACCTCAATCTTCCTTTCATTAACCATTTCTGGCTCTCCTTTAGTTCCAATAGAAGGATTTGCTTTATCAGAAGGGACAAAACTTCCTGTTCCGGAACTTTCAAATGCGCAATCTTTATATTCGCCAATTTGTCCGGCCCCTGCTTCATGTAAAGCTTTTTTTAATGCTTCTGCATTTTCTTCAGGTACAAAAACGCTTAATTGTGCCAGTTGACCTTTCTTAGGACTCAATATTTTTGGATTTATTAATCCGATTTTTTCACAAATTTTCGCATTTACACCATGCTGCACATTATCCAGATTGGTATGAGCCGCATAAATGGCTATATCCTCTTTAATTGCTTTTATAACTGTTCTTTCAACATAATTGCTTCCTGTTAGTTTTTTTAAACCCTGAAAAATTATTGGGTGATGAGCCACAATCAATTCGCAACCTTTTTCTTTTGCTTCCTGAACAACAGCTTCAGTTACATCCAATGTTATTAATATGTTACTAACTGTAGCTTCTGAATCTCCAATTATAAGACCTGCATTATCGTAATTTTCCTGGTAAAATTTCGGGGCAACTGACTCAATAAGCTTAATTATATCTTTTATCTTAATCATTAAATTGTAAAAACATGTCTTTTTCAAAGTTATAAATTTTTGCCGGCATGCCAACAGAGCCGGGAATTAAGTTGCTTATATTTTAGCTTTTGATTTAATCCAAGTCTAAAGTTCATTCTGATTAAAAGAAATAGAGACGCTTGCCCGCATTTTCTAAAGTGACTGCTTGATAGAAAGAATTCATTTCTATGATTTCTCTACAATTCCACGTATATCCTGTTTACCAACCTGTAAATAACTTTTACATTCGTTCTATTACTCCTGCTATGCCCTGTCCGCCACCTACACAAGCAGTTACTAATCCATATTTTTCTTTTCTCCGTTTCAGTTCATGTATGGTCTGTACAGTCAGCTTGGCTCCACTACAGCCCAGAGGGTGACCTAAAGCGATGGCGCCTCCATTAACATTTACCAGATCAGGGTCCATGCCTAACTCGTTTATTACGGCTATAGATTGGGCTGCAAATGCTTCGTTAAGTTCTATAACGCCCATGTCATTCAATTTCAAACCTGTTTGTTTCATTACTTTAGGTACTGCGTCGGCAGGTCCAATTCCCATAATTCTAGGATTAACTCCTGTTACACTGCAACCTATTAGTTGAGCTTCAGGCTGCAAGTTCAACTCTTTCATTTTCTTTTCTGACATAACCACCACAAAAGAGGAGCCGTCGGATCGCTGACTGGAATTACCTGGAGTTACTGTTCCGCCCTTTTTAAACACAGGAGGTAACTTGCTCATTTTTTCAAGGTTTGTATTGGCCATGGGCCCTTCATCCGTATCCACAATATATGTTTCTTCTTTTTGCTCCCCGTTTTCCACAAAAGTTCGCGTAACTTCCACAGGTACTATTTGCTCCTTGAAATAGCCGTTTTTTATCGCATTTATCGCATTTTCATGAGACTTAAGACCAAATTTATCTTGTTCTTCCCTTGAAATATTGAAATCTTTTGCTACTTCTTCTCCGGTAAGCCCCATGTTGATAAGGTATTCAGCATGATTGTTAGCAATATCCCAGTTTGGCGAGGTTTTCCAGCCTGAGGTAGGTACTAATGACATGCTCTCAGTGCCTCCGGCTATAATTACGTCAGCCATACCCATATTTATTTTAGCTGTCGCCATGGCTATAGTCTCTAATCCTGAAGCGCAATAGCGGTTAACAATTACGCCAGGCACCTCTATACCCAAGGCTAATAAGGCTATCCATCTTGCCATTTGTAAACCTTGCTCAGCTTCCGGAACGGCGCAACCTACCATTACATCATCCACTTCTTTAGCGTCCAACCCGGGAGTGTTTTTCATTAAATGCTGAATTACTTTTACTGCTAAGTCATCGGATCTGGTTTCACGGAAACCGCCTTTGTTAGCTTTAGCAATTGCTGTTCTATATCCTGATACTATATATGCGCTATTGTTCATTGGGTCTGTTTTTAAAATCCCTGGATTTTTTTAATTACGCTTTGGTTTGCCTGTAAATAACATGCTTCCCATTCTTTCTATGGTTTTCATATTTACCACCAGGTCCAAAAAAGCATCTCTTTCAAGCTTCATCATATAATGCTCATCCACCATATTTTTCCCTGAAAGAGCTCCGCCACTCATGGTGTAGGCCAATTTTTCAACAATTTTCTGATCATAATCAGTCATGAATTTAGCAAAACGCATATTGGTAGCACCTGTGAGGTAATAGCTTAAGGCATTTTTACCAAGGGCTTTAATATTAGCTTCCTTCGCGGGTGGCCTATAGGCATCAGCCATTAAAAGGGCCAGTTCTTTGGCATCAGTAAGCACACGTTTTTTGTTCATGCTTATTCTATCAATATTTCGCCTCAGGTAACCAAGTTTATAGGCGTGTTCAGGGGATTTGGCTACTTCAGCTTTTGAAATATTGGTCAGGTATTTCTGAACATTAGGCGTGTCAGGTCCTTCTTCCTCCATTTCCAAAGAGGCTCTGCGGGTCATTTCCGTGGTTCCACCACCTGCAGGTATTAAGCCTACGCCTATTTCTACCAAACCCATATAAGTTTCCGCTGCGGCCTGTACACGATCGGCATAAAGGCAAACTTCACAACCTCCGCCTAAAGCTTTCCCTTTAGGAGCTGCAATAACTGGTATGTTGGAATATCTGATTCTTAACATAGTCTGCTGAAATTGCTTTAATGCATCTTCAATGGCGCTCGTATTTCTGATTACGGCATTTTTTCCGATCATGCCTAAATCAGCTCCTAATGAAAAATCATCAGATTCATTACCAATCACCACCGCTCTACATTTACCATCATTTTCAGCCAGATCGATTGCCCTATTAATAGCTTCAATCACTTCCATATTGATAGTGTTCATTTTCGATTGAAACTCTACCAATAATACCCCATCGCCAATATGGATGATATTGGCTCCGTCATTTTCCCAGACGGTATTGTCATCTCTGAAATTATCCAGAAAAATCAATTCCTCGGACATAGGCTCCCGAAGCATTTTCTTTTTATTGATATCGAAGTATTTTTTGACTCCTTTCTTGTGGATAAAGAAGTATTTATGACCGTTGGCCACCATTTCATTTACCCAATCTGCCGTTTTAAAGCCGGCAGTATTCATTTTTTCAAGTGTTTCTTCTACTCCCAGGCTTTGCCATATTTCAAAAGGCCCTGCTTTCCAGCCAAAGCCAGCTTTAATAGCTTCATCAATTTTGTAAATCTCATCGCTTATTTCAGGAATGCGATTGGAACAATAGGCAAATAGGCGATAGTGAAATTCTTTAAAAAACTGTACAGCTTTATCATCGTCCGAGCCTGTCACCTTTAAATATATCTCTTTGATGAAATTAGTCTTCTCTACTTTCCCCTGCTCAAATGATTTAAACTGATCTTCCAGCTTATCCTGCTTTTTTTGTTCTTCCACAATCAAATAATCAGGGTTCTGTTTGGGGCGGTATTCCACCTTTTTAGGCTCCAGGGTATATAGCGAAGTTTCACCTTTATCTTTTTCTTTTTTGTAGAATCCCTGGTTCACCTTATCGCCAATCCATCCTTTTTCCAGCATTTTCACAATAAATTCCGGAAGTTTAAATACTTCTCTTTCTTCATCATTTTCCAATCGCTCGTAAAGGCCACTGGCAACATCTGCCAAAACATCGATGCCCACTAGATCGGCTGTTCGGAAAGTGGCTGTTTTTGGCCTGCCAACTGCTTTGCCTGTAAGCTCATCTATTTGCTCTATACTCAGGTCCAGCTTCTGCATCAGTTTAATAGTTAACATAATGGCATAAACGCCAATTCTGTTGCCTATAAAAGCAGGGGTATCTTTGCAGATGATGGTGGTTTTTCCAAGGTACAAATCGCCATAATTTTTCAAAAAATGAGTGATTTCATCAGAAGTTTTTTCACTCGGTATAATTTCCAATAGCTCAAGATAACGTGGAGGGTTAAAGAAGTGCGTACCGCAAAAGTGCTTTTGAAATTCATCTGACCTGCCTTCAATCAGGCTGTGGATAGGAATTCCGGAAGTATTTGTCGTAACAATACTTCCACTTTTCATATGTTTTTCTACCTTCTGAAAAAGCTGTTGCTTAGGCTCAAGCTTCTCAATTATTGCTTCCAAAACCCAATCACAATTAGCTATTTTCTCCATATCATCCTCAAAATTCCCTGTTTTTATTCTGGATGCTACTTTTTGGTCATAAACAGGAGAGGGATCCATTTTAAGAGTTTTCTTTAAATTCTGACTAGCTATGCGGTTCCGGAAAACTTTATCTTCCTTTTTTATACCTTTCTTTTGCTCCTCATCGGACAATTTCTTTGGAACCATATCCAATAATATAACATCAAGTCCAATATTGGCAAAATGACAAGCTATTTGGGCACCCAAGGTTCCTGATCCCAATACAGCTATTTTATTTATATTCTTTTTCATCCTAATTTCTATTAGAGTGCTGATTGGCAGTTTAATGTTCCCTGCTTATATAGTTGATACTTTGAAGAAATGAAGTAGAATTAATCTTCATAAATTTTTTTTCAAATAATTCTTAATATTTTCTATTAATAAGCGCTCTTTTTAAATTTTGCGCAAGGGTAAAATCTCCTGAATTCAATGCCTTTTACAGGGCCTGCCGGATTTTTTATTTTTTCAGCCAGGCTTATGTCTAATTTAGTTCATCGATATTATGCTCATTATGTTTGAAAATTTTGCTTTTTTAACAAGCTCTTCATTTGTATATAGAAACTGATATTTTGATTTTTGTATTGATATTTTAGCGGTTGCTTTTTTACAGTTTTTGTAAATCAGGCCCTGTTAAGTCATATTCTCTTCGGGTAATAATTACCTGGTCACCTTCAAAACGTTTTCTTCTAAAACCCAGCATATGAAGTCTTTCCCTTATGTCTTCATAAAGCGATTTTTTTATGATGAGTGTATGACTATCCTCAGGATGAACTTCCGCACCGGGTAATTCCTTCAAATATTCATCATCTTTTTCTTCCCTTAGCCTTTGAGTAAGTTCAAGCCATTCTTTACTTATTTGCTTCACTATAAAATAGCCGTCATCTCCCTGAGGCTGGTAAAGCGGCATAAAAATATGACCGGATTCCTGTGCATAAATAGGCCCGTTTTTATCATCAGCTAAATGTTCACCTTTTTCAATTTTGTCGAAAGTGACATAGCCTGGCCTCATCATGAATTTATCTTCCGGCTTAATTTCATGGTGGTAAACCAGGTCAAATATCTTTTGCTCGCCAAAATTGTATTTACTAAGCCTTTCTTTGTGCCTGTCAACCATAGGTGCTTCTTCAGGCTTAACACAGCCAACGATAGTTAATGCGCACCATATAAAGGAGACATTGTTTTCAATAGATTCTAAAGCGTAATGCTCTCCTGCTTCAAAAGCTATGCCTGTTAAGCCTCTTTCGCATATATAATTCATAAAAGTGCCCCTTGTTTGCTCGTCAAAACCAACAATGCATGGAACCGGAAACCTAAGAGCTAATTTTCTGTTGCGGATGGTGTCACTTATAGCTGAGAAAGGTGGGCTTACTGAGGAGGTAGTATGTAGGTCAAAAACATAAACTTCTCCCGTAGCCCTTTCTATTGTCTCATCTAATAATTTAATTATTTCTTGTTGTTCATCTTTTTCATGGCCTTTCATTTGATCTTCTTCCGTTAAAAAACCGAGTCGTTTTAATCGCTCGGTAACCCATCCGCGGTTCATATCATTATCAATAAACCGCACATCCTTTTGCAGTGCTTTTAAATTGCCTGCAAAGGCAGCAACCAACTCTCCTTCTATATCAGGCTGTAACCTTTCTATCTCTTCAAAAACTTTTTTGATACCGAAAACACTGGAGGTTTCATTGCCGTGGGTGCCGCATAGAAAAATAGTGGTAGGCCCGGGTTTATTCCTGGTATATCTACCTATTACTCTTTTAATTTCTGTGGTTTCATGTAGTTTTTTGTGTGTTACCGTAATCATGGCTTATTCTTTTATTTCATGTTTCAATAAATGTTCAGCTATATGCATCATATCAAATTCTGTAATTATTCCTGCCAGTTTAGTTTTGTACTTTACCGGCAGGCATTTAATCCTATTTTCCTGCATCAGTTTTATGGCTTCAATTACAGGCGTAGAGGGTTCTACTGTTAAAGGATCATATTTCATTACATCTTTTACTTTTCGGGCACCGTTTTCAGGGCCTGGTTTTATAAAGACTTCTTTTTCGAGCATCTGTGTTTTTGTTAACAATCCTTTTAAATCTCCTTCCTTATCTGCTACAGGTACATAATTTAAGCCCTTTTTAATCATACTATAAATGGTTTGATCCAGCATATCATCTTCCTTGACTGTAAATAAAGAAGTACTCATAAACTGGCCTACTTCGGAAAATTGATGATATTCCAACTCTTCCTCATTGGGTAAGTTCCATTCATGCACAGGCTTTCCCGTTTTCTGTCTTTTTAGCATGGCAGCTGTTATTGAGGTGGTTCTGCAGTTATCGCCGCTCATGCCACTTATTTTTGACCAGGCATCAAAAGTCCATTGAGAACCAGTGCGGCCTGTTTTTATTCTTTCTTCAATAATCCCTAAGTATTTATCAATATCTTTTTGTTGAACTTTAGCTTTTAAAAGTCCTTTGATAGCTATAGGAAGTAACTCTTTTAGTAATAAATCTTCTGATTTGATTTTCTTACCTTCTAACCACCTAAATTGGGTGTCAAGTCCATAATGAGCCGCCTTTAACAGATTTACTTTAGCATGATCAAAATCCATATTTTCGGCAATATTATTATACCTTTCAGGCATGCCGTGCATTAGTCCCAGCCAGAAAGCGGAATTGGCTATTTCATCTTTAATGGTAGGCCCTGAAGGCAGGAGGCGGTTTTCAATCCTTAGGTGAGGATTTCCTTCCAATACACCATAGCAGGCTCTTGTCCAGCGGAAGATAGAGCTGTTAAATACGTCCAGGTTTACCAACTTAGGTACTTCTCCCTTTTCGTATTGCTTTCTGGAAATATCCCCATCAGTATGTTTGAGAAATAGTTTAAATTTGGATAAATCTTCTTCAAACATTTCCACAATTGAACCTTTGGCCCAGTTGCTTCCAAAAGGCACCCTTAAGTTTGCTTCGCTTAAATGAGTTGTGCTTTCCCGCGTATCCACCGCCTGCTCAAATAATGCTATTCTGGTTTCGTGCC
>JBEPWY010000127.1:0-9212 GCA_041642185.1 Marivirga sp. | reverse complement strand
CCTTTATTCTCTGAGTAGCATCTTCGTAGCTTACATTTTCTAATTTTTTCGAGTGGTAATATTTCATGATTTCATTGTTTGATTATATTTATGATACGTACGCAAGCATGGAAAAGACGTAACAATTGTTGCAAAACTGGCTACTAAACATAATTTATTATCCAACTAAGTATATAGTCCATACTTAAAATACATTAGAGCTTAAATAATTTTACCTCAATCATAATACTATTTTTATTTAGTTTTTACTATTTTTGTTAGTATTATGAGGTCAATAGGAAGTTTATTAAAAGGTGGTTACATTCCACATCAGGGAGAAGTGTATTATCAGGCTTTCAGTGAAGAGCCTTCATTGAAATTTGCCGGCTATATAAAGCATAGGAGAGAAAAGAAATTCGATTTTTTGCCAGCCTCACATGATAGCCTGGAAAAGTATTTTCTCCACCCCTATTTTCCTGGCACTCCCATGAGAGGTGTGGATCTGCTGAAGCCTATCCCCTTTTTTAAATCCAATAACAGAATCTGGCTTATTAATGGCCAACTAAAATTCCGGGAATTTATCAATTTAAATGAAGAGGCTATTTATATGTTTCCTACTTTCTTCAAACCTGTTTATTAAACAGAAGACAGTAGATAATAATAAAATATATTTCACTACTAACGGAGTTTATTTGGTATCTACAATCGTTCTATTAAGATTTAACCCCAATGGGGAAAATCAAAATTGATGCTAGTCAGAATCTCAAAAATGCAATAGAAGTAAAAGAAAATTCTGTTAGTATTTTAAGTCAGAAAGTTAGCTAATATTCTTCCATCATAAAATCTAATCTTTAATTAAGCGGATATACCGACCGCTTGTTTTTCGGGCATGCAATTCAGTAAGGCTTTTTGAATCATACTTTAACATGAATATAATTCCAGAACCGCCGAATCCTGCCATGCTCCACCATGACACATATTCACCAAGGCCCTTATTGTAACCATTATTATCTCTGCAACCTGCCGGAAAAGCCGAAAAACCATATTCATCTGTCCCGTTACTATTCTCTTTCCATCCAAAGGTAGTTTTCAAATCATCACCATCTGATTTATTTTCCATCAGATATTTCTTCAGTTCTTCCCACTCTGCATAAGTAGGTACATGCCAGCCTTCAGGCGCTATATTCCGCTCATCGTCTACTGTGAACCAATTATATAGTCTGCCAAATTCTTTCTCATTTTTAAGTTTATCAGCAAACACACAGGAGCCGGGCCTCTGTTTTTTTGTGATTTCTTCCCATTCGTTAAAATTGACAGCATGCGGAATAGTATCTCCATTTCTAAACCTGCTCACCCTCAAATTTTCAACTGTCCAAACCTGGGATCCAATTTCAATTGTTCGATAGGTATTTCCGTCAATATCGGTAAGCTGAGCATATAATGAAATAGCTGATAAAAATAGTAAAACAGCCGGTATAAAAGGTTTTAACATCTTTTAATAGTTATTTTTAAATAACTCTATCAGTAAATAAAAGATATTTTTTTGAGAAAAACTTATATTAGTCAAGAATTATGTTGTCTCAATTCCAAATTCATCCTTTGTTTACTTATTTGTCTTTTTCACTACTTCTTCCTGCCATTCCTTTCCCGTTGCAGAAAGATATTCAGAATAATTCCAGGTATTATAATCTTTATCCGATTGATCTTTTAAAGCAATATAAGTTTCATCTTCAGGCATATCTGTTACTTTAAACCCACAGCTCCTTAACATAGACAATATGCCTTGATGATTGGGTGCCCACCAGTTGGTAGGATCACCTGCAAGTCTGTTTTCAATAAAACCCATAACCGGATAGGCCGGATCTTTCATGACTGCCCTTCTGTTGAAGTCAATATCATGAGGCACCTCCATTTCTTCCTTTCCGGGCATAGAAAGCGTTTGGAAAACCATCATATTTTTAACTTTTTGAGATATAATATCTAATGCCAACATAGGATAACGAAGGTGATAAAACACTCCCATAAACCACACAAGATCATATTGCTCTTCTGTATGGGCCAAATCATATACCTGCATTTTTTTATAGGTGATCCTATCGTCCAGTCCGAATTGTTGAGCAGTCCAACGTGCCTGTTTCAAATAATGATCGTCTAAATCAATACCTAAAACATCCGCTCCTCTTTTAGCCAACTCTATAGAATAAAATCCAGCATTACAGCCAATATCCAACACTTTCCAACCATTAAGGTCCTCAGGTATAGAAGATTTAATATTTCCCCATTTAAAAGAGGGGAAATCTCCTAAAAAATGACCGGGTGCAGTTTGAGTACCATCAGGGAGATGAATATTATGAAACCATGGCGCTAACTCTTTTATCTCATTATTCATGCTCATAAATTAAATATTAGACATTACATTTTTCTCTATATATTTTTCCTTAATTTCCATTGCTTCCAATACAACACCCATCAATTCGTATGCCCTCGCTTTGGCCGTATGAAACTGCAATATCTTTTGTCTCGCACGCTCTCCGATTTGCTTTCGGGCCTTTTCATCAATTCCCTTCAGGTAACGCTGCACATCCTCAGTGGTTTCTGCAATAAGGATTTCCGTATCCGGCTCAAAAACTGTTTCAATTCCTTCCCAATAATCAGAGATAACAGGCACTCCGCATGCTGCCGCTTCAAATAATCGAACGCTTGGCGAAAAACCTGCCTTGATCATATCCTGCCTTGTTACATTTAATGCAAACCTCTGTTGATTATAAAAATCCCTGTGCAGTGAGGGAGGTAAATGATCAATCCGCTCTACATTTTCCGGCCAGTTTATATTGGCAGGATATTGAGGCCCTGCAACTACAAATTCCTTATCTGGAAATTCTGCTGCTGTTTTAATCAGCAATTCGTTAAGGGTAGGTTGCCTGTCAATGCTATAAGTACCTAAATAACCTAATTCACATTGGCCCTCCTGTTTCTCCGGATAATATATTTCCGGATCAACTGAACAATATAAAGTCCGTGCTGCAGCAGAATGGTAATTATTCTCCAGGTAATCCAGTACCGGACCTCCTGAAAAAGAAAGATAAAGATTATATTTAGCAATAAGCTCAGGCGTGATATAAGTGAAATCTTCTCTTTCTAACATAGCCATTGTTACCGGGGTATCAATATCATAAAAAGCTGTAAGACCTTTGGCTATTTGTGTTACCCAATTTCCTACCTCCACACCATTTTTCACATAGGAGCCTACTATTACCACATCAGCATTTTCAACCTCTGTTTTATAATCTTTTTTTAATGCTTCGTTAGACTGATAAAGGCCAAGCCGGCAAAATTCAGGCGCCGGCATATCCCTATGGCTAGCATAATAAGGCACATCTCTTTCCAAAAAGAGAATGTCGTGACCCATTTTAGCCAATTCTTTTAATAATGCTCTATATGTTGTAGCATGGCCATTGCCCCATGAAGAAGAAATGGATAATCCTATAATAATAAATTTCATGTGCATATAAATGTTTTTTAGTTACCACAACTTGTGCCGCAACAGCGGTATGGAATAGTTCAGCCGTTAGCAAAACCTAAAACCATCACATTTCCTTTTAATATTCCCCCCAAAGGGTGGCAAGCTATGCTCGGTTGGTATGCTGCGTTTATGACTATTTCATGTGTATATATTTATTTCCATTGGCCACATGGAATTCCCATAAATATATTCATCTCTCGGTTGGTATATTAGGGATTCTATATTTATGCTCATTTCATGTGTATATAATTGATTTTAAATTGTCACATGGAATAGTTCAGCTGTCAGCAAACCTTTAACCGTCACATTTTCTTATAATATTCATGCTCGGTTGGTATGCTGCGTTTATGACTATTTCATGTGTATATATTAATTTCCATTGGCCACATGGAATTCCCATGAATCTATTCATCCCTAGGTTAGAATATAAGGAATTCTATATTTATGCTCATTTCATGTGTATATTATTAATTTTTTTACGGTTACATGGAATGTCTGAATTATATCACTTACTCCTAAAAACCTTGGTTTTATAATTATATTCCTGCCAAAGGCAGGCAAGCTATTCTCGGTTGGTCCACAGTACTCGGGATGGACATTTCATGTTTTTTAATTGACGTACAAATTATTAATTAAAGTAAAAAGGTACCTTCTACAGAATTATAGTTTTGAGATATTAGTTTTACCATATTGTTTTTATATTCTGATTTGAAATAACCACCTCTTGAACTAAGTTGTAAAGATACCATTTTTTCAACATCTAGTCTCTTAGCCCAAAATGGCACCAGCAAGGCATGCGAAGATCCTGTTGCATGGTCTTCCAATTGTTGAACATGTGGCACCAATGTTCTGCTCACAAAACTAAATTCTTCTGAAGTTGCTGTTACTGCATATCCAAACACGTCAATCTGCCTCAAAAGTTCAAAATCAGGATTCATTTCTGCCACATCTTTCTCATTCTCCAAAACAACAATGTCTTTATTATTAGTTGAGTGATATTCTACTATTTTCTGTCCTAAAGCTTTTTCTAATCCTTCCGGCACAGATGTTGATTGTGTAGAAGGGATGGTGTCTAAGGTGATTTCACACTCATTCTCATTAATTTTTGAGCCTTTAATAATTCCATTCGCTGAAATTAATTTATATGTTCTGTTAATTATTTTCTGAGTATTAAGCTGATTTAAAAATGAAATAGCCGCAATGGAGCCATGTCCGCAAAGCCTTATTTCCGCATCAGGGGCAAACCATCTTACGTGATATTCCCCAGGCTTATCAGAAGGCCATAAAAATGTTGTAGCAGGTTGATTTAAATCTTTACCTATGAGTTGCATAGTGTCTGAATCAATAGCTGCATTTAATAAAATCACAGCAGAGGGATTGCCTCTCAAGTTCATTTCCAAATTGGAAAAAACATTTGTTATAGAAAAGGGAAACGATTTACTCATACTAAATGCTTATAATAGTAAACTAAGAAGAAAAATAATAACCAAAACAAGTGCAAACCACTGAACTTTTGATTGTTTTTTGGTTGTGAATTCGTACTGGCAAACGGAGCAGCGGTCAAGATTTTTATCCACCATCATAGCGCATGAAGGGCATTCTTTTTTCATTTAAGCAAGTATAAACAACTGATATTGATTTTCAAATTTTCTTTAATTTATTCTTCTAGGTACAAGCGAATTTATACACATATAGTTTCAGAATGGAATAGTTAGTCAAATACAATTGCATTATAAGTAAATAGGGCCTGCTTAAAAAGTCTCAAGTTCTTCATATGGAAAGTGAAGATGTATGTTTATACTTCGAGCTGAAGGCCAGGAAGAAGATGAAGTGCTTGAGACTAAAGCACCAAAAAACTAATTTGATTTTTGGTGCAAAGAATATAAACAATCACACTAAGAAACCTTGCACTTGCTGAAAAGCTATAAATGAATAATCATCTTCCAAAGCGATATAAAGTTCATTTTTCTATATTTTTTATTTTAATCAAGCCCTAAATATTTTTACTATAAAAAAGTATGCTTTTTTTTGCTTTTTAAATTATTTTTTCTGAAATTTAAATAACGATTTTGGAAAGCAAAAGGCTTTCCGATGTTTCAAGAGGTAGATAATCGATTCTAAGGAATCTTTTCACCCCAAAGGCGAGTTAAAGCTCGCCTTTTGAATTTTATAATCTCTTTAGAAAGTAATAATCACGTAAATGCTCCCACCTCTTACTTTTTAAATGGTTTATTATACCGCTTTTTTTCCTGCTCTAGTTTTGTCTCCCTATAATAAAAACCATTCATTATTTTTCTGATGAAAATCATATTAAATCAGCTTTCAATAATCGATGGATTTAATATAATTGCATTAAATTTGATGTGTAAAAAGACTACTGAAATATGAGCGAAAAAATTGAGCGCCCTCAAACTTTAGAAGAAGAACTGGCTAACAGTTTAACCCACGGAATAGGAGTGCTTTTCAGTGTAGTGGCCATTTCATTAATGATCACCTTTTCTGTTTTAAATGGAAGTATACTTCATATTATCAGTAGCAGTTTTTTCGGGGGAGCTTTTTTGTTAATGTATACCTTCTCCACCTTATACCATGCCATACAACATGAAAAAACAAAGTCACTTTTAAGAATTTTTGATCATATTAGCATTTACATTTTAATAGCAGGAACCTATACACCCTTTTTACTGATTGGATTAGGCGATACCAAAGGCTGGATAATGTTTGGTATTGTATGGTCAATAGCTGTTTTAGGTATCTTCTTTAAAGTGTTTTTCAAACACCGTTTCCCGAAAATGTCGCTGATCCTGTACCTGGGGGTGGGATGGATTGCCGTATTTATTGCACTGCCTTTATATGAAAAGTTGCCAACGCATATTTTAAGCTTACTTTTGGCTGGTGGATTAAGTTATACAGTTGGTACAATATTTTATGCCAATAAGCGAATGCTTTATGCTCACTCTATCTGGCATGTATTTGTGCTCATCGGAACAATTACTCACTTTATTGCTGTAATGTTTCTGTTGTGAAATAGAATTAGAGATTGAAGTATAATTTTCATAAAGAACAATATTCTAATACCCTTGTATAAGCTCAATCAAATAAAGAGGCTGCTATTAAAATAGAATGTTATGTTCATAATTGATTATTATCCACTAGAATATTAACTCTCTCTAATATTAAGAAGCTTCTTAATAGATTCAAAGGCCTTAGTTTCTCTTTCGTGAATTAAACCATCTGCCATAATTACCTCCTGAAGATCGTTGACAATCCTCATAGTGTTAATCTCCTTATCTCTAAAATTCAGGTAGTTATGGTAAATAAGGTGATTGATGTCTGAATCGTTCAGTTCATTATAATTGTCCTGAACATTTATAAATTTAGAACGCAATTCGTCCATATCTTCAATTTCAGGGAAGTAGTCTTCCATCTTGCCTAATATTACTTCTATTTCAGCTGCTTTTAAGCTGAAGTCAGAATTTGCCACATGAATCAGGAGGAAAATGATGAACTCCTGGTATTGGTCGAAAATGTGATGCTTGTCCATAATTTTTTCTATTAATTCTGTAAAGCTACTTCAATTAACTAAAAGAAAATAAAAAAGGCTTTGTCAATCGACAAAGCCTTGGTTTTCTTCTAAGAACAGGGCATTTTACATCATGCCGCCCATTCCGCCCATGCCACCTGGCATACCACCTGGCATTCCGCCGCCACCTTCTTCTTCTTCCTCATCAGAAACTACACACTCTGTAGTAAGTAATAATCCTGATATAGAAGCAGCATTTTCAAGTGCTAAACGGGTAACTTTAGTTGGGTCAATTACACCCGCTTTAAATAAGTTCTCAAACTTATCTTCACGTGCATTGTATCCGTAATCATCTTTTCCTTCTAAGACTTTGTTGATGATAACAGAAGCTTCGCCACCTGCATTTTCAACAATAGTTCTTAAAGGAGACTCAAGTGCTAATCTGATAATGTTTACACCAGTTTTTTGGTCGGCATTTTCAGTTTCTACTTTATCTAATACAGCAATAGCTCTTAAAAGCGCAATACCACCACCGGCAACTACACCTTCCTGTACAGCAGCTCTTGTAGCATGCAATGCATCGTCTACTCTGTCTTTCTTTTCTTTCATTTCTACTTCAGTAGCAGCTCCTATGTAAAGGATAGCAACACCACCAGATAATTTAGCTAATCTTTCTTGTAGCTTTTCTTTATCGTAGTCAGAAGTAGTATTTTCAACTTGTGATTTAATCTGGCTTACTCTGGCTTCGATATCCTCTTTTTTACCACCACCGTTAACAATAGTTGTATTATCTTTATCGATTGTGATTTTTTCAGCTGTACCTAAGTACTCTAAAGTAGCGCCTTCTAATTTATAACCTCTTTCTTCAGAAATCATTGTTCCGCCAGTAAGAACTGCGATGTCTTCCAACATAGCTTTTCTTCTGTCACCAAAACCAGGTGCTTTTACAGCAGCAATTTTCAATGAACCTCTGATTTTGTTTACCACTAAAGTAGCTAAAGCTTCGCCTTCCACTTCTTCAGAAATAATCAATAATGGTTTTCCTGTTTGAGAAACTGCTTCCAGGATAGGTAGCAATTCTTTCATGCTGGAGATTTTCTTGTCGTATATTAATACGTAAGGATTTTCCAATTCAGCTTCCATTTTCTCTGTGTTGGTCACAAAGTAAGGAGACTGATAACCTCTGTCAAACTGCATACCTTCAACTGTTTTTACTTCAGTTTCAGTACCTCTTGCTTCTTCAACAGTAATAACACCGTCTTTTCCAACTTTATCCATCGCTTCGGCAATCATTTTACCGATAGTTGCGTCATTATTAGCAGAAATAGTACCTACCTGCTCAATTTCCTGGCTGTTAGATATAGTTTTGGATTGTTTGTTAAGGTTTTCAACTACCGCTTTAACGGCTTTGTCAATACCTCTCTTTAAATCCATTGGATTTGCTCCTGATGTAACGTTTTTAAGACCGTGCTTGTAGATTGACTGAGCCAATACAGTAGCAGTAGTAGTACCATCACCCGCTTCGTCAGCAGTTTTGGAAGCCACTTCTTTTAATAATTGAGCACCCATGTTTTCAATAGGATCTTTCAATTCAATTTCTTTGGCTACACTTACACCATCTTTAGTAACAGATGGAGCACCAAATTTTTTACCGATAATAACATTTCTACCTTTTGGGCCTAAAGTTACCTTTACTGCATTTGCCAATTTGTCAACTCCTTTTAATAAACCATCTCTGGCTTTTAAGTCGAATGAAATATTTTTTGCCATAACTATTTTGTTTTTACGATTTTGAAAATGGATTATAAAATTGCGAAGATGTCAGATTCTCGCATGATTAAGTATTCTTTACCTTCAACAGTGATTTCAGTACCGGCATATTTACCATATAAAACTGAATCACCCACCTTTACAGTAATTGGCTCGTCAGGTTTTCCGTTACCAACAGCTACTACATTACCTTTTTGTGGTTTTTCTTTAGCAGTATCGGGGATAATGATACCTGAAGCTGTTTTTTCTTCTGCTGCAGCTGGTTCAACAAGAACTCTGTCTGCAAGTGGTTTAATGTTTACGTTTGACATATTTTTTAGATTAGTTTTAAAAACTCGTTTTGTAAACATGGAATAGCATTTTGTATGCCATGTACATATTAATGTCAAAATTGCAGGCTTTTACAAAATAAATATG
>JBEPWY010000126.1:0-9232 GCA_041642185.1 Marivirga sp. | reverse complement strand
GCTATGCGCATAATCCCACAAAGGGGATAGGGTAGATCATTTAAGGGATTCTTAAATAAGCTTCCTCTAGCACGGGTTTTATAGTGAAAACGTGCGCTTAGACCATCTGTTTCCATATAAAGGAAACATCGGTGATTTCAGCTTTATCATTTACAATCTAATCAATTCGTAATCATTTTTTCAATGTTCCATTTTTCCATTTCTTTAAATGAGTTTTCCTGATTCCCCATTTCTTTGCAAATGCCTGCCGCCGAAATGCATTTCTTTTTAATAAAATAGATTAATTAAGCCCTCGCACCTTTGAAAATACTTTCCTAAATGCTAACCAAATTTCTTTTTCCAGCGTGATAATATATAGGAAATTAAATAATTCATTTATCATGGTTCATTATCGTCATAACTCACGACCAATAGTTAAAGGAGTGCTTGTAATAGCATTTTTTGTATTCCATCTTTTCAATGCCTCAGCTCAGCAGGTTGATCTGAAGCAAAATGAACAGCTAAAGAATGATGTATATCAACAAATCCTTAACGACAGCAGCCTATTTAACGACTTCATAAATGAAATGAGACAGAATGAGCAATCTATGGAATGGATGAGAGCCAACAGACTTATGATGGGCCGGATGTATAATCAAGGCCAAATGCAGAGGATGATGCAAAATAATCCTGAAATGAGGCAGCAGATGATGCGCAACATGAAAAATATGATGAAAAAGGATTCTGCTATGCACCGACAAATGCATAATATGATGTATGAAGATCCGGAGATGCGCAGGCAAATGAGGCAAATGATGCATAGTAAAGACAGGCAAGATACGGATGAAGGGAACATGATGGATGAAAATCATATGGGTGGTGACGATCATAAAAATTAATATCCAATTTTAAATATTTAACACTATGAGAGATTTATTACAAAATGGATCGGCTATGACCTGGGTTCTTATTTTAGGTGTGATATTAGTTTTGTTGCTGGTATGGTTTCTATTAAAAGCAGTTAACCAAAAGGGCCGACAAAGAAAACAATCTCCTGAAGAGAAATCACTGGAAATCCTTAAAGGGAGATATACCAGGGGCGAGATCAGCGAGGAAGAATATGAGAGGAGAAGGAATAGTCTCAGGTAGCATTTAATAAAGATTAAAGATCAATTATACTTTTAATTATTAACACCGTATGAAGTATTCTCTAAGTTTAGGCCGCCCATTCGGTATTAAAATATCTATTCACTGGACATTTCTATTATTGATTTTATGGATAGTAGCTATTAATGTTCGCCAGGGAGCTAGCACTCCTGAGGTGATTATGTCTATCCTTTTTATATTAACACTCTTTCTCTGTGTTACTTTGCATGAACTCGGACATGCACTAACAGCCCGCCGTTATAATGTGGAGACAAAAGGCATTACCTTATTGCCCATAGGCGGAATGGCCCATATACAGGAAATGCCCGAAAAGCCGAAAGAGGAAATAATGGTCACTTTGGGCGGTTTGGTGGTCAATATCATCATTGCCATGATATTGTGGGCGGTTATTTCATTAGTGCCTGCTTATAGCTTCAATGTGGATTTGGAACGAGTAAACAGTCAGAATTTTTGGGTGCTCTTAATGTACGTTAACCTTTTTATTGTAATCTTTAATATCATTCCTGCATTTCCAATGGATGGCGGCAGATTATTGAGAGCTGCTTTATCTTATAAATTCTCAAGGTTGGAAGCCACAAAATATGCAATGATGTCGGGTCAGGTATTTGGCGCCATATTCGCCATTGCCGGTTTATTTATCAATCCTTTTTTAGTCATCATCGGGATTTTTGTATTTATAGGTGCCAGAGTGGAATATTCACAAGTGAAATTCCGTACTATACTATCCGATTATAAGGTGAAAGACATCATTTTAAAAGATTACACTTCCTTTTCCGCTGATGACCCCCTTCAAAAAGCAGTGGATAAATTATTGAATTCAAGGGAAGTAGGCTTTCTAGTAGTGAAAGAGGAAGATGTAGTAGGGATACTATCCAAAGATAATATTATCAGCGGACTATCTGATTACGGAAAAGAAGGAAAGGTGCAACAGGTAATGACCAAAGAGTTCGATAGGGTAGAGGGTTCTGACTCGCTAAGCAAGGTAATGATGGATATGCAAAAGAATAAGTATGACATATTACCTGTTTTCGATAACGGAAATATAATCGGTGTACTTGATCAGGAAAATATACAGGAATTTATCATGGTGCATTCTGCCCTTCATGAGAAGGAATCGGATTGATATAGATGGTATTTCTCTACTCAGTAACAATATGTCGCTCCTATATTTGCGCCATATGACATTTCTTTAAATAGTATTATATTTATTAAGGAAAGATGTTGTCCTGTGGAGCTGGATTTTTGTTGGTCTGCCTTGGTGAGTGTCTCCATTCACCATCAAATTTCCTCATTTCAATAGATTTGCCCCATAGGGGTAAAATCCTAATAGCAACATAATCAGAAATTAGTAAAGCGCCCTAGGTGTAAAATGTTTTATGATCCAAAACAAAAACTTGTTGGTGAAAATTACCATCAGGAGGGATGGTTAATAAATTGATGTTGGAAGAGAAGAAAAAAGCCCCTCATCTCAGTTATCATGTATGAAGAAGATTCTAAAGTAAGGGGCTGAAAAGATTCCTAAACAGCAGCAAAGGTCGTTGATTAAATATTCTGGTTTGGCTTTTTTATATGATCAAATTGTGAAGTTACAGTTAACAAAATAAAACCCGCAAGCCTTCCAATACCTGCGGGTTTACTCATAGGGATGCTTATTTATCTCTCCCTTACTTACAATGCCTTGGTGAATGTCTCCAATCACCACCAATTATTTAAGGTAGTTTTACATCTTACTGTAATTTTCCCTTACTTAATTTCAATTGCTTTAAAGCTTGTTTTTCATCTATTTTTCTTGATTTCAGCTCTTTTAGCGTTTTTCCATCCACCTTTATCTCCAATGTTTCCGGAATTCCACAGCCGCTGCAATTGGGGATAGCCACCTTAAAAATCAGTTGCTCATCATCCTGAAGAGTAGAGATGTTTTTGCCATATTCTATGATGTTTGACTGAAGGTTAGCTTCAAATTCAGGATATATTTTTTTGGTTAACTCATAGCGCTGTTCTTTGCTCAGGCCTTCTCTTTCCGGCTTTGATTCCCTGAAAAAATTCTCTATGGAAGATATCATATCCATATAAAAAATGATGCCTAAACCCTCTATTTGCTCATGAAAGATATTCGATTTAATAAAATAGGTTTCCGACAAATCCGGCTGATAAATCCTCTCTAAAATATTTTCAAAAAGGCTTAAATCTTTAGGCAGTTCTTTGTTTTCTTTTCCTTTGTTGATGCTAATTCTATTCTCAGCTTCACTTCTGCTGATTTCTCCCGATTGGAAAGCCTTGATATCTTTCATGCTTACTTCTAAAGAAAGTTTTTCCCGTTTTCTGGCTTCTGTATTTTGCGGGCTGTAGTAAAATCTATGATGGTTGCTTTTCTCCATCACCAATATTTTTTCATCATCTCTTAGCTGGCTCATTAAATGGCCGTAATCCAGCAGAAAATTTTTAATGTTTTCAATCTTTTGCTCTTCCTTCACTTGACGGATGCTATCATTGTTCAGAAATTTCTCATTAGCGCGCTTTACTATTATCTGGGCCCTTTGCTCCAGTTCTTTCTGCTTTTCCTGTAATTCCATTTTTCTTTCTTCTCTTTCGGCTTCCCTCTCGGTTTCTTCCATCTCCTCCATATCTTCATCAATGATTATTTCCAGTTTTTCAATAGCCTCCATTCCCTTTACAATTGCTTCTGAAAAATCAGGCATTTGAGGAGGTTCAGGAAACTGGAATTCATAGTTATTGGCCGGGATATTGAATATTACTCCGAAACCTTCAATATATTGTGCCTCAGCATTTTTGTTGCTCCAGTATGGTCTCTCATTTTCAGTAACCAGACCTTTTAATACTATTTGAGCCACTTTCAAATCCTTGCTCATTTTCTGCTGATCAATTTGTTGACCCCAAAGAATATTGGTGGTAAAAATTAACCCTATTATAATGATGTAACTTTTCATTTCTGTAAATATTTTAGTGTGTATAATAGTTTAATAAGCGGTTTCCTGTTCATTATTGCTGGCCAGTGAATTGATGATCTGGCCTGTCTCCAGCTTAAACAGTTCCTTATCCGATTCCATTAATTCCATTTTAGCAAAGAGGTAATCCATGTCCTCTTTACGTTGCTGTTCCATATATCCGGCAAAATCAGTGAGCAGGTTTTCCACGTAAATCTGTTGCTGCTCATTACTTTCTTTCAAATAAGCCTGCATCATTTCTGTATTGCTATTAACCATTGCTTTCAGGTAGTTGTTGATCAATTTTTTATTTTCTGTCCTGTTGGCAGACAATAGTTTATCCATCTCTTCAGTACGTTTGGCATCCAGTTTTTCCTCATAAGATGCCAGCGCTCCAGAAATCAATTCCTGAACTTCTGCTTTCTTAATAGTTTCATCAGGTTGTTTTTCCTGACCAAAGGCCATTCGGAATTCACCATTGGTATTACTTATTTCCAAGTCGCTGTATTTAGCGGCCAGCAATAAAAGAATCAGAGAAGCAGCCACTGCCATAAACCATTTCAAGCCCTGAATTTGTGGTGTTTTTTCATTTCTGTGCAGCTGAAAGAAAGGAGGGGAGCTCACTTCTTCATCTTTCAATTGACCCATTATAGCTTTTCCGCTTTGGATAGCCTCCAGTTCTGCCTGTAAAGCAGGGTTTTTGGCCAATTCTGCTTCAAAAGCCACTTTTTCTCTGATTTCCATCTCATCATAGAGATAATCCATCAATTGCTCTTTCCATTCTTCAGTCTTCATAGCTAACAGTCTTTTTAGTAATATTTTCTTTCTCCAATAACTTTTTCATTTGCGCAAATGCATAGTACAAACGAGATTTTACCGTATTTTCCGACACCTTTAAAATTTCTGCAATCTCCCTGAATTTAAGGCCTTCATATTCTTTCATAATGAGTACCTCACGCTGATCGCAATTCAGTTTTTTGATACATTTTTTCAGGATTGCTCCCAACTCAGTTTGCATATAAGTTTTCTCCGGATTGGAAAGATGAGGCGTGGAAATCTCCCATGCCGGACTGCTCTCATCTTCTTTTTTCGGTAATAATTGATCAAAGCTCAGCCACCTATGCCGCTTGCCTCTTCGGCTTTCCTGTCTGCAGGTGTTGGCCACAATAGTGTATAGCCAGGATTTAAATTTGCCGCAGTCTTTCAGCTTTTCAATATTGCCATGCATTGCAATAAAGGTTTGCTGTGCGGCTTCTTTGGCCAAATCACCATCCCCGAAATATTTATAGGCGTAATTGTAGATGCGTGGATACCATAGCTGTACCAGTTGCCCCTGGGCGCGGCCGTCTCCGCTTTGGGCCAGTTCAATTATATCCAATGTTGTATCTTTTTGCACAGCGTACATTTTCACCTGATCAATTTAAAACTTAATTAAATCTAGGATGCAGATGGAGGAGAAAAAGTTTTAATGTTTTTGATTTTTTTACTTAGCCTTATTAAGTCAGCTAAACCATTAGCTTGTACTTGCTTATTATTTGCCTGAGGAGTAAAATATTAATAGTAATTCATTTAGTAATTAGCAGAGCGCCGTAGGTGTGAAATAAAATGTTTAAGGTTTCTTTAAGTTTATTATTTAATCAGGAATTATAATGTTTCAATAAAACACCAGATTTATATCCTCCATAATTTATCGTATCATTCAAATTTTCCAATTAAGCCCCAACCATTTGCTTTATCTATAACTACGCAGTGTAATTTATTTTCTCCTTTCTCAAGCCTTAAATACAATTTATTAGTGTTAAGGTCAATATGTCCCATGTATTGAACTCCCTTTGCTCTGAAAGAATTATCGCCTCTAAAAATAGGCTCCCCATTTAAGAACACTATTATTTTATCGCTATAATCAAATGAAAAAAGCCTTGTTTCGCTACTTTCTGCATAAATGCTTGTGGTTGCGATGGTGTACTCCTCTTCGTTTGCTTCAAAGTTACCAGAAGCAGATTTTTTTAGATGCTTAGAAATAAGTAATAGCCCTGACTCTTCTGTCTTAACAGTCTCGTATTGTTCTTCTAAAAAGTCATCAAAATTGATGTATTCTTCTTTAAAAGCTCTTGCTTTCGAAATTTCCCATTGGCTAATAATATTAGGATCAGCAGGATTTTTACCAGCATTTTCATTTACTGCTGCCTCATCTTCATGGGTAATGCAAAAGTTCGAAAATCTATTAGTAAATAAGGCAAATAGTCCAATTTCTCCGCTCGTGTGGTCTGTTCTTAGATCATCTATGTACATTACTTTTTCGTCATTCACAAAGACCTTGGCAGTGCTATTATTCACCTCTATTCGAAGGGTATTCCATCCTACATTTTTAAATGAAACTTGCGCCTGATATTCTCTAAATAGCTGCCAATTCGATTCATTATTAAAAATGGGAGTATACTGAACAGCATCTGCCTGATTGGATTTATGCATTCTCATATACACCTCTTCCATATTGTTGAATTGCCTTCTAAAAGTAATGCCTGCAAAACTTCTCATGGAATTGGCGTACACCTCTACCTCAATAGTCCCGTTTGTGAAATTCAGATTTTTTACCATTGCTCTTCCACCTTTTAGCAAGAGGGTTTCCCTGTTATCAAACCTTTCAAATGTAGCTTCCTTAGGCAAATCCCAATTGGTACTAACCATATTAATTTTTGTGGCAGAATCCTGAGCATTGGATACCTGAAAAGCGAATGAAGCAATGAATAAATAAAGTAGTTTTTGCATAATCTTTTATTTACAAATATATGATAGCATTATTTCTCTTATTGTATCAATTTACACTTAATACCTATCAATTTGGTAATTATTTCTGTAGGCGGCAGGGGTAATTCCCTCCATTTTACTAAAAAACCTGCTTAAATTATTAGGCTCGCTAAAGTTTAAAGCATCAGCTATTTCAATTATTGTTTTACCTGAATAGCGGAGTTCCATTTTTACTTCTTGAAGCAGTCTGTTATTGATTAGTTCCTTTGATGTGCTTCCTGTATGCTCCTTTACCATTTTGTTCATCTGATGGCGTGTTATATGTAATAATTCACAATATTCTTTTACGGAATGCAGGCTGCGAATATTCAGTTCTAGTAATTCTTTAAACTTATAAATTGCTGAATTTGAATGCGTGTCAGAAGAAATATTATAGTACTTAGAGTATAGTCGATTAAGCTTTGACAGAGAGTAATACAAAAGGGAACGGATGATATGTGGGCTATCATTTTGATAATTGTTTATCTCAACGATAATTTCATTTAAAGCAAATTTTAAAGATTCGTAATCTTCATTTTCCAATTGCAAATATTGGGGCTGCTGCGAATTATAAAAATATTGCAATCGGTAAGCAAACAGTTTATCATCAAAAAAGTCAGATAAAAAATCGTTTTGAAATACAAGATGAAAGCCCTTAATTCCGGACATAGGAATTTGACATCTCTTTTTCTGAAAAGGGCAGATGAAAAATAAACTGTTATCGGCAACCTCCAATATGTCATCATTTAATTCAATTGTCCCGCCTGCTTTTTCGAAAATCATGATTTCGAAAAAATCAGTTATTTGTGGCTCCGGCTCGAAAAAAATATTAGGATTATTTTCAAATGCATGTAAATCCATTAATAATTTGAATCCGTACTTTCTTTTTTCAAAAATGAATTTTCGCAAACTATAATTTTTTTTTTATATGTTTTAAAAAGCAACTGCAAGGCACAGGAGTTAAATTCTCTCTCTTTCCCTTTCAATTATTTCATCAATAAACCCAGTTACATTCAATTCTTTTAATTCAGCGTACATGTTTTTATCCTGCTTTGCCTTTCTAGCCAACTCATACTTCATTTCCTGATATTCTATTCTTGCCCAGTCATTTTTTCTTAAAAAATTCCGAAAAAGAATATGTCTTTCCAATGCTTTGCTGTCTTGCTTACAGACATAAAGATGATGTGTAATTGTATCTAAAACTTCGTTAACTGATTTATCATTTCGTTTAAAAACTTCACGTTCTGCAATGCCTTGATTTCCGTTGTGATAGTATCCAAGATTTATAAGTCCAATTTTAATAGCTTCAAATTCTGATTCATTGTTATTGATGATATCAATGTCAATTATTGGTTTTGAGTCCAATGCAGGTACAGACGTGCTTCCAACGTGCTCGATTTGATAGTTAAGTCCATTCAAACCTTTCTCAATTTCAAGTTTTATACAAGTAAAATTCTTAATCCAATTCGAAGAGTATTTTTCAATTATCATAGATTTTATAAAATGACGCCCAACAGTCTCGCGTATGAGCAGTATCAGGTTTTATATATTTAATGAACATAGCGAAATCTATGTTAAGCAGTTTTCAGCTTTGGCATCAATTTCATAGCCTATGCTTAATCGGTTTGGCATTTATTCCATCACAATTTCGATTTTCAATTCTACATCCTTGTCCACAAGGGTTTTATCAGCCCAACTTCCCTCGTAGGCAATATTCCAATCAAGTCGGTTAAACGCGAAACTGGTTCTAAAAACATTGCATATATTGTAAGCAGAAAATTCAATGTTCTTGGTAACTTCACGTATCGTAAGATTTCCGGAAATTTTAAGACTGTCATTACTAATTTTTTGAACATTCGTGAGTTCCAATGTTGATATTGGATAGAGGGCTACATTAAAAAAATCATCGTTTTTTAAGTGGTCAAGCAGATTTTTCCGGACAGCTGTTTCGTGAACAGGGGTACTTGTAACATCCATTGTCTCCATATCAACATTAAACTTTCCGCCAACAATTTGGCCATTTTTGCCCAAGAGAAATCCGTCTTTAAACATTATAACTCCTGTTTTTCTTCTTGTCCCACGCATTTGAGTAGCTATCCAATCAATCTGTGAATTTTCAAGATTCATTCTTATTGTGTCGGCTCCTAAATCAGCGTTACGCTCGATTGTTGGATTTACCGTTACTTTGGGAGCGTCTGATGTATGTTTGCCAGTACAAGACCACACTGATAAAGGGAGGATTAAATAAAATAACCTATTCATAAATTGTATAAAATTTTCCAGTATATCTTGATATTTTTTTTACTGAATCCTTTTCTAATTCAATTACAAATTCACTAAAATCATAAGAATGG
>JBEPWY010000125.1:0-9241 GCA_041642185.1 Marivirga sp. | reverse complement strand
ATTCACAAAAAATTCAAGTTTAACTAATCAATTTAATTTATTAATATAGAAATAAATCAAAAAATTAATAATAAACAAGTGTTATGTTATTTAATATTGAATAACATAAATTTATCCTTGTTAATATTTTAAAGTGAATTTTAAATTTAGGAGCCTGTACAATCCGCAACCTATTTTAATTGTTACCCTCTAGGTTTGTATTGTGATTTTTTGAAAATACCCTGAACATCGGTGGTTAGCATTAACTCCTGAATGCTTACTTCCGGATTATTATTCATATAGGAATTAATGATTTGCCAGCCTACCCATACGCCAATTCTCCCGGGGCAATTTTCTCCTATCTCAAAAGTTTTAGGTCGCTCTCCTATAAATTTATTTTTCAGAAAGTGGCTGGTTTCATATAAAAGATCATTCTCTAAAAAATTAGCCCATATTATATGTTCGTTTTTAGAAATTGCACTCATCTCCTCTGAAGAATATCCTAGTAACAATGAGTCTTTTGTACAAGGGATAGTCTGTTTTGCTAAATAATATGATTTGCCATAAAATATCATATCAGCTAATAATGTTTTATCCGTAAAATCTGTTTTATTTTTCGATTGTGTAATCAGAAGCATAACCATAGGTACTATATACTCTTTTTGATACCGTTTTAGGATATAATCAGGTACGCCTTTAGGCACAAAGGAAGCTTTAGGCCCCAAAAAATAATCAGCAGCAATACTGACTAATGAATCCGATACATAGAGATCCTTCTGTAAACCTGCCAGTACAAATTCTAATTCTGGTTCTTTCACTTCAGGATAATAATATTTATAATATTGAAAAGCGCTATTAAACTCCGATTGAATATTTGAAAAATCACCAAAAGTTTCATTCACCTCCCTATATACAGTATCTTTATAAGCAGGGTGAGTAAATATATTGAGCATTTTATTTACCAACTCATCTTTAGGCTCATTAGGTGCTTCGGCAAAAAAATATTCGCTTATAAATGGATGCAGATCTATAAACTTATTTGCCTCTTCAGAATTAGAAATGGCTATTAAATTGTCAGTCAAATCGGTTAATGGTAAATTTACTTCAATTTCATCAACCTTTGGAGCATTAGAGCAATGGTTATCTTCCTTATTACAAGAAATTACTAAAAATGAGATAATGGTTAAAATAATAACAAAGCCAGGTGTATTCCGTTGCATATAATTAATTTTGATCTTGGATATTTACAAATATAAAACTTTAAATAGATGAAAAAATTGTTCTTCTCTGCCATCTTCTTACTTTCTGTATTGAATGCAGAAGCCCAGTTTAAATTTGGATTAAAATTAGCCCCTACTCTTTCCTTTAATAGGGTGTCAGATGATTCTGATGCTCTTAATTTTAGTCCTGATGGTGTTGGAGCAGGCTTTCAATTAGGTCCTATTGTGGATTTTGAATTTAAAGAAAATCACTATTTTAGTACTGGTTTAATTTTCACCACCAAACGCGTAGGCTTTTCAGTAGATGGCCAACAGGGGTTAGACGGTAGCGAAGATCATTCCTTGCATTATCTTCAGCTACCTGCAACATTAAAGTTATTTACTGAAGAAATAGGCCTTGATAAAAAAGTGTACTTCCAAGTTGGGGGTACTTTTGATTTTAAAACTAAAGGAAAGGGCAGTTCCACTGATTTTGTACAGAAATTTAACTTTATGGATATATCAGCTTTATTGGCTGTTGGTGTAGAATACGGATTTGGCATAGATACTAAGCTTTTTGGAGGTATTATCTATCAAAGAGGTTTATTTAATGTGATTAATGAAAGCAATACCAACGAAGACTGGAAAGTACAAAATGATTTGTTAGGTCTTGAATTAGGGATTACTTTTTAACATCTGTTGCAGGCAAACTGATGATATAATAATTACCACTTCTAACACTTAGTTCATCGTCTGTTAACCATGGGTTATATAGTTTTAAAATCTTATAATTAGTATTCTGATTAATGGCATAATTCACTAAATCGGTGGAAGCCCTGATTGTGTCATATCTATAATTATAGGGAGGATATAAATGTGTTTCATCAATTTCTAAGCCAAAATCAGTTGGTGACTCCACAATTTGTTTAATAGCTAAAACTCGGAACAGATATCTTGAGGTTTCTTCATTAAGCCTTAAATCAAAATAATTGTCCGTTTTTTGATGATCAAGTGCATTTTGTATTCCCCGCATGCCCCTGTTATATGAAGCAGCTACTAAAGTCCATGAACCAAATTTATCATAAGCCTTCTTCAGATACTTGCAGGCTGCAATTGTGGAATAAATCGGATGATACCGTTCATCCACTTCATTGTTAATTTCGAGGCCTAATTCTTTTCCAGTGCTTTCTAAAATCTGCCAAAAACCTACAGCTCCAGCATAGCTAGTCACATTTTCAAGGCCACTTTCTATTAATGCCAAATATTTAAAGTCATCGGGAATGCCATACTCTTCTAATATGGGTTCAATTACAGGAAACCATCTATTGGCTCTTTTGAGTAGAAATATAGTGTTGTTGTGCCAGTATGAATTAATGTGCAGTTCTTTATCTAAACGCTCTTTAACGTCCGGAATATCTAAAGGAATCGGTTCACCTGCAAAATCAATTTTATAAGGCAAAGGAATGCTTCTGGCATTTACAAAAACCGCTTGTTTTGATATTACATTGGCATTTGAAACAACTTCAACTTTTTCGTTCTTTTGTAGGCCATTAAAAGCAACAATTAATAAGGTGAAAAGTACCAATAAAGAGACATAAAGTGAGAAGCGACTTTCGGACATCCTGATAGATTAAAAAATTTGAAATATTATATTTGAAGATGCTATAAACACTTTCTCCTTAAAAATTAGGAGAAAGCATAAATTGAGAATAAAAATCATCTATTACTTTCACAGCTTCAGTAGGGGTGTCCACCACTGTAAAAAGGTCGAGATCTTCTTTATTTACGTTGTTTTCTGCATTTATTAAAGTGGTTTCAATCCATGTGATAAGTCCACTCCAGAAACTCTTCCCAACAAGAACGATAGGGAAGCGTCCAATCTTATGTGTTTGTATTAAAGTTAATGCCTCAAATAACTCATCCATAGTTCCAAAACCACCTGGCATCACTACAAAACCTTGTGCATACTTTACAAACATTACTTTTCTTACAAAAAAGTAATCAAAAGTTATTAGCTTATCGGGATCTATATAGATATTATTAAACTGTTCAAAAGGCAAATCTATGTTTAAACCTACGGATTTTCCATTTTCACTTTTAGCACCTTTATTAGCAGCTTCCATTATTCCGGGACCACCACCAGTTATAACTCCATAACCGTGCCTTACCAGCTTGGCAGATACTTCTTCGGCCATTTTATAATATTTATTATCAGCCTTTGTTCTTGCTGAACCAAAAACAGAAACGCAGGGCCCTATTTTGGATAACTTCTCAAAACCATCGACAAATTCCGACATGATTTTGAATATAGCCCAAGAGTCTGAGCTTTTAATTTCATTCCAGTCACGATCTTTAAAAGCTTGTCTTATTTTATCTAACTCAGTGTTATCTACGTTTTCTAATTCACTCATAATTTTAAAATAATTTTTAATAAGGTATTATAATGTTTTCAAATTGAAATGCTGTTATAACAATTTTATTCTTTATTGAAGAGATCAGAATTTCTTTCTTTGGTCAAAATCGGCAGGCTTTTTCTTCTTCCAACGCCTATGCGACCATAGCCAATAAGCAGGCTCTTTATGCAGGTCTTCTTCTAATAGTGTCATAAATTTTTCAGTGATATAGCCATGTTCAGTTTCTTTTGGCTTATCTGTAATAAGCTCCATCTCTATTTCATAATAGGATCTGGCTTTTTTACGAACATGCATATATATAGGAATATAATTTTTAGCCTTTGTTAATTTTTCAGCACCATAAAACACAGCAGTTTCCTGCCCTAAAAATTCCATCCAATAGCTAATATAAGGATTATGTGGAGCTTGATCAGCAACAAAACATAAAAAATGTTGCTCATCTTTATAAGTTACTACTTTTCGCATAGTCTCAACTTTAGGAAACATAATGGAGCCCATTCTAGTTCTGCTTTTCTTAATAAGCTTTTCCATATATGGATTTCTTAAAACAGAATACATCACAAGAGCTTTAGGACTATCATTTTCCTTAATAAAATTCAAGCTCATAATAAACCATTCCCAATTATTATAATGCGGGGCAATGAAGGAAATATTGTAACCCTTGTCTATAAATTCTCGCGCTACCTCAGGGTTAATAAATTGATGTCTTTTTCGCGCCTCTTCTTCAGAAATAGTAAAACCTTTTACACTTTCAATAAGAATATCACAAAGGTGTTTATAAAACCTCTTTTCTATTGCTTTTAATTCTTTAGCACTTTTTTGAGGAAAAGAATTCTTCAGGTTGTTTCGGACTACATCCTTGCGATAGCCAATAATATAATATAATACCCAATATAAAAATGTGGATATGCCATGAAGCATCCAAAAAGGTAGGACAGAAAGGGAATATAGTATACCCTTTATTATCAGATATATTACATAATCCATTAATCCTGTAACTGGAGCTTCACTAAATTATTATAGGTGCCATCAATAGTAGTTATTAGCTCTTCATGCGTGCCTGATTCTGCTATTTGTCCATCTTTTAGCACATATATTTTATTAACTTTTCTGATAGTAGCAAGACGGTGCGCTATTATTATAGTGGTCCTGTTTTTCATCAGTTCGTCTAATGCTTCTTGTACATAGCTTTCAGATTCAGCATCTAAAGAGCTTGTAGCTTCATCCAGAATTAAGATAACAGGATTTTTCAAGATAGCTCTCGCTATGGCAATCCGTTGCCTTTGTCCACCAGAAAGTTTTACTCCACGTTCTCCTACTAAGGTATCCATACCTTCAGGAAAATCTTTGATAAAAAGCCATGCATTGGCTTTTCTGGCTGCATCAAGCACTTCCTCATCGGTCGCACCCGGTTTTCCGTAAGCAATATTTTCTTTAATAGTGCCTCCGAAAAGAATAATTTCCTGGGGTACGATGCCTATGTTTTGTCTGTAGGAAGATAATGGGTACTGATTGATATTTTTCCCGTCAACGAGAATTTCTCCACTGCCGACTGGGTAAAAACGTAATAATAATTGAATAATAGTAGATTTTCCTGCTCCGCTATGCCCTACCAATGCTACTTTTTCTCCTGCTTTTACATTAAATGAAAGTCTTTTTAAAACCTGAACATCCTCTCTGGTAGGATAAGAAAAGTCGATATTGTTTAGTTTAATATCACCGTATAAAGGCATTTTTTCAATTACTTTTTCCTCTATATTTTGTTCCCCTTCTTCATTTAAGATTTCCATCACTCTTTCGGAAGCCCCTATAGCTTTTTGTATCTGGCCATATAAATCACCTAATCCAGCTATTGATCCTCCAATAAAGGTAGTATAAAGGACAAAGCTTAACAGATCACCAACACTCATTTCGCCAGATTGCACCAGGGTGGCGCCATACCACATAACGGCTACTATACCGCCAAACATAGCGAATATGATAAATGATATAAATGCGCCTCTGTATGTTGCTGATTTTAAAGCTATTTTCACTACTCGTTCCATTGACTTCTTATAGCGTAATACCTCAATGATCTCACTTGTAAATGCTTTTACAATATTGATAGATTGTAAAGTTTCTTCAACTATTACATTGGCAGAAGCCAGTTCATCCTGTGTTTTCTTGGAAAGCTTTCTTATAAACTTTCCGAAAATCATGGCGGCCACCACTAATACCGGGAAGGTAGCTAACATAAACAATGAAAGTTCCGGAGTGGCATAAAATATAATGATAGAGCCAATAATTAAAGTGGCTATTTGTCTGATGAATTCAGCCAAAGTAGTTGAGAAAGTATCCTGCAATAAGGCAATATCAGTAGTGATTCTACTGACTAATTCACCTATCCTTTTTTTATCATAGAAAGTCATGGGCAGTCCCATTAACTTACTATAAAGACTAATCCGCATATCTGCCATTGCTCTTTCACTTACTTGAGCAAAAAGATAAACCCTGAAAAAAGAGAAGATACTTTGAACAGCTAATATGCCTATTAATAGTAGGGCAACTGTGTTGATACTTGTAAATATACCTTCAGCATTACCCTGTGCTACATCTATTAATTTCCCTGCTACATAAGGAAAGCCTAAAAGTGTAGTGCTTGAAATTAATAGAAAAAATAATCCTGCTGTAAAGTATCCTTTATAAGGTTTGATAAAACCGAAAATACCCTTTAATTTTTTAATGTTTTCTTTGTTAAGTGGCCTCTTTTCTTCTTCATTGAGTGCTGAGCCTCTTCTACTTTTTGCCATTCCCTGTAATTAGTATTATTTATTATTTGAAAAACCTCGCAAAGGTACGATAGTTCTATTAAAGCTATTTATTCTCCTGACGGAAGTTATCTTTTCCTTTTTCCAGAAATTCCAAAAATTTAGAAATATCCCTCTCATAAGCAATGGGTTCCACAATAAGTTCACCACTGGCATCGAGTATAACATAATAGGGTTGCGCATTATTGTTAAAGCGCCTTATTTGAAAATCAGCATTTTGCTTACCTATTGTTTTTTTGACCTTACTGTCGTATTCGCTGGTATACCATTCCGATTCAGGTAATTCCTTTTTCTCGTCTACATATAAGGCCAACATAATGAAATCATTTTGAAGCCTTTCTAATACTGCCGGATCTGACCATACTCTTGCTTCCATTTCTCTACAGTTCACGCAACCATGTCCCGTGAAGTCAACAAAAATGGGTTTGTTTTGTTCTTTTGCACATGCTAAAGCCTGTTCATAATCAAAATAACCTTTAATTCCATGAGGAAAATGTAAGAATTCTGTGTGTTTGGGAGGCTCACATAAACTTTCTTCTGTTGTTCCGCCTCCTGCATTTTGCCTGATAATAGCAGGTATGTCAAAGTCGTGCGAACTCATAGGAGGCAAATAACCGGCCATTGCTTTTAATGGGGCACCAAATAAGCCTGGAATCATATATAAAACAAAACTAAAAGTAATCATACTAAGCATTAATCTGCTTACCGACACTTTTTCCACAGGGCTGTCATTTGGCAATCTTATTTTACCTAATAAATATAGGCCCAGAAATGAAAATATCACAATCCATAACAATAAGTAAATTTCCCTGTCGAGTATACCCCAATGATAAACCTGATCTGCAATACTTAAAAATTTAAGACCAAGCGCCAGCTCTAAAAACCCTAAAACCACTTTAACGGAATTAAGCCAACCACCTGATTTAGGCAGGTTGTTTAACCATTCAGGAAAGACTGCAAACAAGGTAAAAGGAATAGCAAATGCCATAGAGAAGCCGAACATGCCAATTAATGGTTTAATGAATTGCCCACCGGCCGATTCCACCAGAATACTGCCAACTATTGGCCCTGTACAGCTGAAAGAAACTAATACCAACGTAAAGGCCATAAAGAATACTCCTCCTAATCCTCCTTTATCTGCTTTAGCATCTACTTTATTCACAAAGCTGGAAGGCAAGTTGATTTCAAAAAGACCCAGAAAAGAAAGTGCAAAAATGAAGAATACCAAAAAGAAAAACACATTCGGAATCCAATGAGTACTTAACCAATTGGCGAATTCTGGCCCGTTAATTATGGCCACCGCTGTTCCTGCCACTATATAAATAAGGACTATAGAAATACCAAAAATTAAAGCTTTTCGCAAGGCGCCAGCTTTTGTTTTAGATTTACCGGTAAAGAAAGTCACCGTCATAGGTATCATAGGAAATACACAAGGTGTTAACAATGCAGCTAATCCTGCCCCAAATGCTAACAACATAAATACCAGTAATGAGTAAGGTGTATTCGGTTCTTTCTTAGTAAGAAAACCTCGTTTTTTTTCTGAGTCACCAGTCTCCTTTTCTATAGTAGCTTCGTCACTAGCAGATTTATCAGCTGGTTTTTCGCCGAAACTGAACTCTTCCTCAAATGGAATACATTTTCCATCCACATCAGAACATACCTGATAATTGTAACTGCCGGAAATATAATAGGGAAGAGACTTAATAATTACCTTATGCTGAAATTCTGCATTTTCTTTAAAATAAGTATATTCTCCTTCCCAAATTTCATCATATCCTCTGGATGGATTTATAGGAATGATGCTGTCAACTAGTTCAAAGGTGTCATTTAACTCGAAATCGAATTCAGTGACCATTGGTCCTAGTTCAGGGTCAAAGTCTGAGGAATACAAATACCAGTTTTTATCAATTTCTGCCTTGAAAGATATGATAATGGTATCGCCAACATTAATGTTTTCAGTTATTATTTCATCACTCCAGGAGATTGGCTTTATTACCTGACCAATGGCGGATTGTATAAAAGAACCCGCTAAAAGCAAAATTATTACTATAACTCTCATAAACATTTTATTCCACTGCTGCGTCTAATAATCTTAAAACACAAAGGTAAACAAAATTTGTTCATTGATAATTGAATTAGTAGATATGAAAGTACTAAAGAGAAAATGGCTGGCATATTCCATTTCAGGATTAATACTGATAGGTGCAGGTTTAAGCCTGGCAATTGATGCCGGATTTTATAAAATGTTTAGTACAGATAACTATAAATGGATAATGTATGGTACAGTGGCATTAATTATCTTCAACTCAGGTATATGTTTGTTTGGGCAAGGAATTATTTACAAAGTTCGGCTGGACGACAAAAGAGCTAATTGATAAATAAAAAGTTAAACTCTATGTTTCAAATCCTGTTAAATTACCAATATGTTAATTTAATCTCTAACTAAAGCTAAGTAACACTTAATCTTATTAAAAATGAAAGCGATTTGGAATGATGCCGTGCTGGCCGAAAGTGATGATACAATTGTAATCGACGGGAATCATTATTTCCCTCCCTCATCTGTAAATAAGGAATATTTTACCGAAAGTAATACACATACCGTTTGCCCTTGGAAAGGCACGGCTTCTTACTATACCATTGAGGTAGATGATAAAGACAACAAAGATGCTGCATGGTATTACCCTGAAGCAAAAGACATGGCTAAGAAGTTTGAAAACTATGTTGCCTTTTGGAAAGGTGTTCAAGTGAAGGAATAAAAAAAGGCTGTCAATTTTGACAGCCTTTAGGTTAAAAGAAAAATTTACATTATTGGCCGAAGCTCCTCCTGAAGTTTCAATGCTTT
>JBEPWY010000124.1:0-9267 GCA_041642185.1 Marivirga sp. | reverse complement strand
GTTTTTTATAAAGCCCTTACTAAAATAAACAAATTTAAACACAAGGGACTACCTTTTTCCTCCTGGCTTTATAAAATAGCACTTAATGAGTCAAATTATTTTTTTAGAAAAAGAAGTGCCGAACGAACGATACTTTTGACAGAAGAAAGCATTTCCTCAGTGAGCAATGAGCTTCCTGCTGCTGAAGAAAATGACAATCTTCCCTTGCTTAAAATGGCGTTGACACAGCTAAAATCAAAGGAGCTCAATTTGATAGAACTCCGCTTTTTCAATGGTTTCTCTTTTAAGGAAATAGGGGAAATATTAAGCATCACGGAAAACAACGCAAAAGTAAGATGCTATCGCATACTGGACAAAATGAGAATTAAAATGGACGTGAAATGACACCTAAATATAGATTTACCAATAATGCCCCTCAATTGACTGATCAGAAAATTGAGGCTTCAAAAGATTTTAAAGGTCTGATGGGCAGAAGGACTCATGCGCTCAAAAGAAGGCAAAAATACCAGCAGATAATTAAGAAAGCCGGTATTTCTGTTTTGTTGATCAGCCTGATAGGCTCTGGGATTTTTGTGCTTAATAATTTAAATTCTAACACAGAAAAAAAGAAATCTGCAATAGCTAAAGCGGATTCTACTACTGATGAAATTATTCACGAGGAGGCTCCGACAATCACCAAAGATGAGCTTACTGATAAGGTTGAAACAGAAAACCAAAAAGATGCTACAATAAAATATGAAAAGGAGTTAGTAAAAAAAGAGAGCCCTCGGCCTGAAGCTACCCAACAAAAGTTAGATAGCAAACAAATTGAGGAGACGGAACAATCGACATCCAAACCCGACAATAAAGTAGACATAGGAGAAGAGCGCTTCCCAGTAGAAAATAAATTTGAAAATGCTTATCCTTTGATTGGAATAGATTCTTTAACGGCCTATTTGAATGCCTATTTAAAGTACCCTGAAAGTGTGGACAAAAGCATGGAAATAAAAGGCACCGTGATTGTATTGTTCACCATTGACACACTTGGCCATGTATCAGATTTACAAGTTCAAAAATCTCTTGGAAAAGAGTTTGATGAAGCCAGCATTAAATTAATCAAAAATATGCCAGAATGGCAACCCGCCACCAAAAATGGTCAGCCTGTAAATTCTCAAGTTAGCATTCCCCTAACTTTTAATTTGAAGAAAAAACAGTCCCACTAAATTAATAACTATGAAAAATTTTACCCTTATTGCTCTTTTTTGTGCTTTGTGCAGCCCCGCTTTTGCACAGGACTTTTCAGCCGTTGATTCCCTTCGGATTCCCGGGCGGGTAACTATTGAATCATTTTGGTTGGACATTAACAATGACTCGCAACATGAAATCATCTTACAAACACTTACAGAGAGCAATCAATCAATCATACAGCTAATTGATTTGGAAAATCATGGCTTTTCTATGCTGCTGGATGATAGCCTTTCTATAACTCCCATTCAAATTGAGGATATGGACAATAATAATAAGTTGGATATAATTGCTCTTAATAAAATTGATCACGTAACACATTTATTAAGCGTTTACTCACAAATCGGTATTGAATTTATCGCTAATTATGAGTTAAAAGTAAATGATTTCCATTCCTTTAATATTGAAGATTGGAATGCCGATGGATTTAAAGATTTATTAATTTCTACCCATTCAGGAGACAGTGTAGAACTAAACCTCATAAAGAATAGTATTAATGGCTTTGAGAATGTTGCTGAAAATTTACTGAGCTACCATTCATCACAGCGCCTTAGTTTTCATAATATTGCTCAGAATGGCAAAAAAGGCCTTATAGTTAGCTCTTTCAACTCTGACGCACCTTCCAGACCCCGGTTTTATTTAAATTCCGATTCTCTTCAATTAATAGAATCTAATATTCCGGCAGCTAATTATTCTGAAATTAGCTCTGGAGATTATAATCATGATGGTAAATTGGATTTCTTTAGCAGTTTATCAGATAATTCATCGCTTATAACCAATGAGGTTTTTTTAAATGATAGCCTGAGTTTTACCGAAGGATCTATTTTTGATTTAAACACTTTTTCTTCTTCCTTTAGTTTTTTGGCAGACTTTAATTCAGATGGTTTAACTGATATTTTTATTGCCAATCAAGACAGTTCCTTCGTTATTCAACAGGAGGATAGTAACAGCTACTCAATCAGGAAAATTGAGGACCCTGCTTTGAGCACAAAGTATAATTTTTCTGATTATGATCAGGATGGAGATTTAGACCTATTATATTTTTCTCAGGTGAGTGCCGACAGTATCAGGGTTTACTACATAGAAAATCAAACGATTGATAAAAATTATGGGCCTACCATTCCAGATTTACATTTTGCTATTCAAACCACTGATGGAATGGTATTAATTTGGAATGAATCAACCGATGACCATACCCAACCGGAAAATATTACATACGATGTTTTCATTGGTTCAGACACATATTCTACTGAGTTTCTATCTCCCAATTTTGATGCCCACACTGCTAAAAGGCTAAAAACTATGCGTGGAAATACGCTTTATGATAATGAACTATTATTACACACATTAGAGTCGGGAATATACGCTTATGGAATACAACCTATAGATAATTCATTAACGGTATTATCTGTTCCGGGTGGTAGTGGAGGTGGAGCAGGTCCTTGCAACGGAAGAAATATAGCCTGTGGAGAATTTATATTTTGCGAAGAAATTCCATATGTAACAATTGATGCCTGCGTGGGTGAAACACTTAAATTAGGTGACTCATCTGTGATAAGGGGCTGGTATTCAAGTAACAATGGATATTTAGGAGTAAGTGACACAATATCTTATGAGGTGAATGCCAGTGATACGTTATTTACTACAGAACTGGGTCTAATGGATTGTAATAACAATACTGCCTTTATTATAAAGCTTATTGATGATAATCCTTTAAAATTGGAGGAAATGATAGTATGTGGACCAGGAGAGATACTTTTGGAAACAGAAATATTATTTGATAGTGTGTTCTGGTATTCCGCAAATACGGGTATAATTGGTGGCTCCATTGTTCAAATTTTTAACGTGAAAGCAAATGATCAAATTAAGCTGGAAGGCTATCTGAGGGGCTGTTTTGTATCAGATAATTTTAAAGTGTCAATTGAAAATTCACAAGTGTTAATAAAAAATGGAGGCGTTGAAATACCGAAAGGTGGAAGTGTAAATTTAATAGCAGAAGGGGCAATGAGTTATGAATGGAGCCCCTCTGAAAGTCTTAATCAAAGTAATATAGCTAATCCAATTGCTACCCCAGTGGTTACTACCGTGTATATAGTGAAGGGTGTTTCTGCAAATAATTGTATTTCCTATGATTCTATAACTGTTACAGTAAAAAGCGAGGCTTTTATTCCAGAGCTGTTCACTCCAAACGGTGATGGTAAAAACGACCGCTTATTAATATATGGTTTACAAAATGTGGAATCTTTTGAATTTACAGTTTATGATAGAGGGGGGAATATTATTTTCCAAACTACGGATGCAGATACAATGACTAAAAAAGGCTGGGATGGTTATCTTAACCAAAGTAAAATAAAAGCAGGCTTGTTTTTTTGGCAAGTGAGGGGGAAGTATAAAGACAGTCAGCCTTTATTGCTGAACGGTCAAAAAAAGGGTAAAGTGCTGTTAAGTAAATAGACATGAAGTATATTGCTTGTATAATATTACTCTTTCTAGTATGGCAAAAAGAAATTGTTGGGCAGGACCTTATACATTCTTTGTATGGCTTCACTGACAACAGGATTAACCCTGCAATGGCCTCTATTGATGATTACCAAAGAGCGAATTTTCTGTTCAGAAAACAATACTCCTCAGAAAATGTCGCTTTTTTATCCTCTTATGCAGAATTTAAGCAACCCTTTTTCAACAGTAACAGACGATGGTCGGGACTAAATATTTCTTTACTAAATGATAAAACAGAAGGTAGTGAGGTTTATAGTTTTAACCAAATAGGTTCCTCTTTTGCAGTTAATGTTCCCTTAAATAAGGACTCTGAATTAGCAATTGGTTTAAATGTCGCATATCAAAGCAGGGCCATTAATTCTATGGGGCTTAGTACAGGCAGCCAATACGTAGAGTATATTGGTTTTGATCCATCGCAACCAAATGGTGAAAACGCTGGAACGCTCAACGCAAACTATTTAACTTTTGCTGTCGGTGTTTTCTGGCAAAAGATTGACCGCTATGGAAATGAGAAGTTTTCAGTCGGCTACTCATTAAATAAGCTAAACAAACCCAACACCTCTTTTTATAGTACAAATAATGAGTCTTTGCCTATGCAGTCAATAGTAACAGCTGTATTCAGGCTTCACCAGGATTATTTATGGGGAATTAAGCAAGATTTATTGATAAGTAAATCAGGGGCCTCTACTGAATTAGTTTCCGGGCCTGCTATTTATTATGCTATGGACAATATGGGTAGGAAAAAATTAAACTTTATTTTGAGGTATTCATCGGCCAATAATGTTATGGCTGGCATTGTATATGAATCCGAAAATTTTACTCTTGGAGGCAGCTATGATCTTAACATTATGAAAAATAATGTAAGTAATATTAGCGCTTTTGAGGTTGTAGTATCCGTAAAAAGGATTAGGCAACCTAAAAAGAAAAAAAGAACCCTAAGAAAAAGACATAAAAACAATAATGAATCGAAACATTCTTCTGAAAACCTTTCCATAATCAATACGCTAAATACTCCACTGAACAATAAAGACAGCACTGAACAGGAAAATAAAATTATAGCAAAAGAAAATATAATTGTTGAAACGGAAGCCGGCAAAATAACCTACCTGCCTCATGAACTGGAAAATTTAAAGCACATTTTCTATTTTGATTTTGATGATAACAATTTGAATGATGAGGATAAGCGCTACATTCAGGACATGACAGCCATATTGAGACAGAATAAAAAGGTGAAGATTTTAATTACCGGCTATACTGATAAAACGGGGAGTGAAAAGTATAATATGGAGCTATCGTATAACCGTGCTAAATTTATAGGGTTTATATTGGTGAAAAACGGTATTAGCAAAAAACAAATAAAATTAGAAGCCAAGGGAGAAGAGGACCCAATAGCAACAAATGATTCAGAAGAAGGCCGTTCACAAAACCGACGAGTAGAAGTAAAACTTATCTACAATTAACTTTCTTAATAACAGAAAAATTTATTTTTCGTTAATTGTAAGAGAGATAAGTCAAACCGTTATGAGCAGAAAGAAAAAGAATGATAAAGACAATGAGAAACAAGAGCCTAGGGTAAATCCTGAGTTAAAGGGATTTGATGTGAAAATTGACACTTTTGGTGAAATCAAAACCAGTTTTGATATTGACAAAATTAATGATTTTCTGAATAAAGAAGTAGATGACAAAAAACTGAAAGATCGGGAAGATTTAGATTTTATTAAAAAGAAGAATAAAAAAGATAAAGAACAATAAAAAATGCCGGTAATTAGCCGGCGTTTTTTATTTCAAGTCTCTCCGTCTACTTTAATGTTTCCTCCTTAACAGGCACATAAATTTCTAAAGTTTGCTTTCCCCAATTTCTTGCTTTCTCCTCATTAAGTCCCATATAAATATCAATTTTATTATTCCAGCGCTTATTCATTTTGTCTTTTACAATATAAGTTCCTTCAAAACCTTCAATAAGTACTTCTGTATTATGAGCAAGGCCGCTGTCTAGTAAATCTCTCGATATAGCAATAGTCTTCATGCCTGGTTTCAGGGTATCTCCCCAGGCGGCAATCCCCACATTTCCTTCCTTAGTTTGGGCCTCGGTAGAATTATAAGCAGTAGCCACTACTTGTAATGTATCATATTGTTGTTTGGAATTTTTACCGGAAGTTCCACAACCTGTCATAAAGAGTAAGAGCGAAATAATAATGAATATGATGTAATTAATAAAATAATTTTTCATCGCTTCGTTTTTAATGTTATTCTTTCTAAAATTGTTATATTAGTAATATACATTAATAAGTCTTAAAAACTTAATTTGTCTAAAGACGCTAATTTATAATTTAATGAGTAGGCTTGAACGATTTTATTGGATAATAATCTCTATACTCTATTGCAACAGAAGTTTTTATAAAAAAGATCATTTATGAACCGAAGATCCCACGAAGTAGACTATAAAATTATTGGAGAAGGTGTGCAACTTGTGGAAATAGAGTTAGATCCGCAGGAAACTATTATAGCAGAAGCAGGGGCCATGATGTACATGGAACAGGACATTATATTTGAAACCAAAATGGGCGATGGATCTGATCCTCAACAGGGATTTATAGGTAAGCTTGTTTCGGCAGGCAGCAGAATGTTTACTGGCGAATCATTATTCATGACTCATTTTACCCATAATGGAACTGGTAAAGCTAAGGTTGCTTTTTCCGGCCCTTATCCGGGCACGGTAATTCCTGTGGATTTGGGTAAATGTTACCAAAGTGAAATAATAGTGCAAAAAGATGCCTTTTTATGTGCAGCCCTTGGCACTAAAGTTTCCATTACATTAAATAAAAGATTTGGTTCCGGTTTTTTTGGAGGAGAAGGCTTTATCTTACAAAAACTACAGGGGGATGGCTTAACTTTTATTCATGCTGGCGGAACTGTAGTGGAAAGACAACTCAATAATGAAACATTAAGAGTAGATACCGGATGTGTGGTAGGCTTTGAGTCTAGCATCGATTTCAGTATTCAATCAGCCGGAGGCTTAAAGTCAATGGTGTTTGGTGGTGAAGGTATGTTTTTAGCTACCCTTAGTGGTTCCGGCAAGATTTGGCTACAATCAATGCCGGTAAGCAAATTAATTCAGGCCATAGCTCCGCATAGCAAAAATGCCAATAAAGAGGGTGGGTCGTTATTAGGTAATTTTTTAGAAAGGTAAATGAAGGCAAAATGAAGATTTAGAATCCAAGCTTAAGCTTCGGCAACAGCTTCGGTACTTCTTCTTTATAGTTTTTATATTCCCCGTCAAAAGTTTTCATCATGCGCTTTTCCTCATAACCTATTCCTATCATTAAATAAACAAAAAGGCATATGGCATGGGTTAAATTGGTATAGCTAGGGCTAAAAATCACAAACCCTATCAAAAACAATATAGTTGCTGTGTATAAAGGATGCCTTATGCGGGCATAGATGCCAGTTTTTACTAAGCGATTTTCCTTTTCCTCTTTCCAACCGATGAAGCTTGCAAAGCTCACTTCTCTAAAAGCCATTTTTACAAGAAAAAACCCAAACGTCGCAATTATTAATCCTACGCCCTGGCTACTTTTACCATGAGGCATAAAATACTCGGGTTGTATAAACCCTCCTCCCAAAATAATAAGAACAAATAGAATCACTGCTATAACATTATAAATTCTTCGGTAAGCCAAAGGGCTCACGCCTGATTGATAGGCTTTTTCCTTTATTTTGCGGGAAGCCAAAGAGGAATGTATTAATCCGAACAGAAGCCAGCCAAAAAGAATTAGAAGATAGCCATATAATTGAGTCATAGATTTAATTTAATGGAAACTTATTACGCCAATACACGAGAAGGAAAGATAATAGTTGGAAATGGTTTTTTAACTATTTAAATAAAAAGCAACCCAACTAGTTGAAGTGCTTTAAAACATGGCTATTATTATCTCCCAATCATCCTTTTCCTACTCTTCAAAATCAACCGAAACAGTGTTATCATCTTTGTTCATGTCAATCAATTAATTTAGTGGGTCGATGCCTGCTTTTACCGGCTCGCCCAGCACTTTTTAATGTAATAGAATGCTCTCCCTGAGCTAATTTATGTTTTTCCAGATACAGTGGATTTGTTCTTTTCCTTCCATTCTCATCCTTGTCCTCAGCTGAAAACACATCAATATAATCACCTTGATAATCCGCTGGAGTTTCCTGCCCGGCACTATCTGCATATAGTTTCTGAGAAGTTATGTTCATCGTTACTTCATACACTCCTTCCTCTAACCTCTAATTTCTTGGCCTTTGCTTTCTCCGCCTTATTTTCATCAAGGGTAATTTTTTTCCAGTAGTACTTCAAACTATCCGGAGTAACCGCGTCAAAATGTCTGTATAAATCATGTCTACCAGTAAAAGGTTGAGTTTCTTTATGGGCTGCCCGAGCATATGTTAGAAAGAATTAAACAAAAAGTTAATGCTTTATAAATTTTGTATTATGGATAGAGAATTAAAATGAAGCAGGCAAGAAAGTAGAACATTTTGACTAACTTTCTTACCTGCTAAATAGATTACTTCCTACTATAGTTAGGCGCTTCTCTTGTTATATGCACATCATGCGGGTGGCTTTCAGCCACTCCGGCAGCAGTAATTTTTACAAATTTAGCTGATTTTAAGGCCTCAATAGAGCCCGTTCCACAATAGCCCATCCCGGCTTTCAGTCCACCAATCAATTGATATAAAACTTCCGACACTAAACCTTTGAATGGTACGCGTCCTACAATTCCTTCAGGAACCAGTTTTTTAATATCATCTTCAGCATCCTGGAAATAACGGTCTTTGGAACCATCATCCATAGCTTCTAACGAGCCCATTCCTCTATAGGATTTAAATTTTCTTCCTTCAAATAAAATCATTTCGCCCGGAGCCTCCTCTGTTCCTGCCAATAATGAGCCTATCATCACACTATCAGCACCACCGGCCAGGGCTTTTGAAATATCCCCTGAAAATCTAATTCCACCATCTGCAATAATTGGTACCCCGGTATCTTTTATTACTTTATACGCTTCATATACTGCCGAAAGCTGAGGAGCACCTACACCCGCAACAATTCTGGTTGTACAAATACTGCCCGGCCCTACCCCTATTTTAATGGCATCCGCTCCAGCATCTACCAAAGCTTTGGCCGCTTCGGCTGTAGCAACATTACCTACTATCATTTCCAGATCCGGAAATCTGGCTTTTATTCTTTTTGCGGTGTCAATCACTCCTTTACTGTGTCCGTGAGCCGTATCAATGCTGATTACATCCACTCCAGCAGTAATTAGTGCCTGCACCCTGTCTTCAATATCGGGAGTTACACCCACTGCCGCTCCTACTCTTAATCTGCCATACTCATCTTTACAGGCAAAAGGCTTATCTTTTTTCTTTAGTATATCTTTATAGGTAATCAGCCCCATTAATAGGCCTGCTTTATTCACTATTGGTAATTTCTCAATTTTATATTCCTGTAGTACGTCCTCTGCTCCTTCCAGATTAATACCTTCTTCTGCAGTAACTAAGTTTTCTGAA
>JBEPWY010000123.1:0-9377 GCA_041642185.1 Marivirga sp. | reverse complement strand
CCATATGTTGGAAATTATCATTGACAGAAGGGGATGCTGTTTCAATAATTTTTGGATAGTTTAAGTTGCCAACACTATAAGCCAACGTATCATTCTTATACAAGGCGTAATCATAAGGTATCTCACTTACATTCGGAACAAAGCGTTTATCCACAAGTAACTCCGGAAAAACATTATCTGGTCTAATTTTCTTTAGTTTCAATTCTAAAACAATAGTCGCCAATACATAATTACCGATTTTAATTTCCAGTAAATAGATGTATTTATTCTTAATCTGAGTCCCCTCATTAGTACCTACTAAAAATAAATTGATGTCCGACCTGCTATTCCTTTTACTTAATTGATCAATAGGATAGGAGGCTGAAAAAGAAGAGGAATTAGCTGGATAAAGAGATTGACCACTGGCATCATATATAGTTATTTCTTTTTCATATTTATCGAAATAATCATTGCTCAAATAATATTTTTCAATTTTATCCACCACGGATTTATAGGGCGTAATGGGAAGTAAAAATTGATTCCGAATAAATTGATCCTGTTTAAGGCTTTCATCAATTTGAGAGAGTGTATACTCTGCCAATACATCATTATCATTCATGATGCGGTTACCTATGCTATTAAGATTGTTTTTTTCTATTATATCCTCCATGTATAATACTCCCCATGAAGATATTAATGAAATAGCACTTACAATCAGAAATAAATAGATGAAGCTAAGAAAGCTAAGCTTCAATAAACTATGGGCCAAATGCCAGTAAAATACTACTGCATTAAGTACTAAAACTACAAGAGTCACCCATAAAAACGGAGCATTAATTATAAGGCAAAATAAAACAAAAAACGTAATTCCGAAAAACTGATCCCGCAAAAAAGTGGTTCTATTAGGTATAAATGAGCTATTCCATTGATGCACCCACCTTAAAACATGAAAAATGATTACCCCGAATAAAATTACTCCTGCAAATGTCAAGAATTTAAAGATATTTAAATCTACACTATTGGTAATATCAATTCCCCATTGAGAATGACGGTAAATCAATTCAATAAAGCCATAGATAAGCAGCACTGTTACATAAGTGATCAATTGAAAAAATACCGAAGCCGTAATATGATATTTTATCAGTTGTTTTTGGGTAAGTTTTCTTAATTGATTAACAATAAAGTATACTGCAGCAAAGAGGAAAAATATATTAAGAAATAGAATACCAAAGGATGGGTTCAAGTCGGATGAAGCGAAATATTTAGGATCAAATAAATCTATCTCTTCAGATTGAAAAGGTACAAATAAAAGCAAAATAAGCAATCTAATGATTACTAAACCTCCAATAAAAACAAATATAGGTTGATAACTACCTACTCGTTTGACTGAAAACCGCCATAACCATAAAATAAGTATAAATATAGCCAGAATTTCCAGCGTAATGATAAAAAAATGTAACCATTCTTTGTGGTTTTTAAATTCTCTATTTAGGTCCATGTAAAATAAAACCTCTCCTGAATTATCATATAATGGATGAGCATCTGAAAATTTAACTTGTGTTATATTGATATCAGCTTGTTTGAATATCTTATCATTATATAGGGGTTGTATATAATCATTATTGATGTCATAACTTTGATGAAGAGGGAGCACAAAAATTAGAGTGATATTACTTTCAAGGGATCGTCTTACCAAGTAAAGGAATTCACCAGACTTTCGTGACTGAAATTGCCAACCCTCTGCCAGCATCTTCTCGGCCTGAGGTATAATTCTGTCATCAGACCAATAAACTAGCTGAGAGCTCTTATATATGTAAAAAGGATAGCTTGTTTTAATTTGGTTAACTTCTTTAAATTGAAAATCAGAGTTTTCACTTAAATAGTTAATTACTTTAGATTCACTCTCCCCGATTTTTTTGATCTGAGTAATTAGTTTTTTTTGTGTTGAGGCTACAAAATCATTTCTATTATTTTCTAATGATATATATATAAGCCGAAGTATAACTACTCCGCAAATAATTAATAAGCTAAACCATAATAAATACTGTTTTTTCACAAGCTGTAATTAAATTAATCAGTACAATATAGCAATAATCGTACTCAGGATTAAAATTGAGTGAAAAAATATCCCCAGTCAGGTTCAGGAAGTTATGTAAGAAAGGTTTATTTTAAGCAGAATTATTGAAAACTAAACAGTGGAATTAATGGAGTTTATTATTTGATAATAAATCCTTTAAACTAAGTCTGTTTTTCTGTTTTTTACTTTGCTTATACCAAAAATAAGCAATAACCATTATTAAAATATAAGGAGCTGCGAAGAGGTATAAAATACCGTAATTAAGTCCTGGTGCAATTCCAGCCTCTCCATTATTCACATTGTTTTCAACAGTAGCTCTACACATTGCGCATTGGGCTAAAATTTCATTAATTCCGAAGAATAAAAATAAAAGAAGAGAGAGAAATATTTTTTTCATTACAAAGTTAATTTATAAATTAAACTTCATTTACATTACTAGAGTTCCTCTAATGTATATAAAATGGACTTATCATCAGGTAAACTACAACACCGGTAATTGATACATATAACCAAATGGGAAAAGTAAATTTAACAATCTTCTTATGTTTATCAATTTTATCAGTAAGGGCAAAGTAAAAAGCAAATAATACAAAAGGAACAACAATAGCCGCCAATAGAATATGAGAAAGCAGAATAACCAAATAAACACTTCTTAAGAACATCATTTCCTCTGTCTTTTCACTATCATCAAGCACTCCGTTACCATTTAAATCACCAAATACTGTTGAGTCGGCAGTAGCATGATAAATGACATAAGAAATTAAAAAAAGACTTCCCAGCGTAAAGGAAATGGACATCATTAACCGGTGAGCCTTAATATTTTTACGCAAAATAAAAAGAAGGCCCAAAATTAGAACTATAGAAGTAACGCTATTAAAGGTGGCATTAAGATGTGGAAGTAAGTAAACCCATTCACCACTACCTTCAATTTTTTGTGGCGCAAATATTAAAATACCTACCACTACAGGTATAGCTACGGAAAGTATCCATATCAGCAGAGAGTAATTTTTTTTTGTTTGAGCCTGCTTTTCCATATTATTTTATTCCTTACTAATTAGTATTCTAATTTCTAATATCAATCGGTCTACCTCTTTTGTTTCCAAGCCCTCGTAATAACCTCGAATTTGCATATCCTTATCTATAAGAACAAGTATGTTAGATAAATCAAGCTTCATTTCCGCAGGATGTTTACCTGGCCAGTCATTGGTAGGCAGAGCGAGATAGCAAGTACTAAGCAAATCATAAAATTCAGAGCTTACTTGATATTGATAAGCATTTTCGTGGACAATAAGTTTAGTTTTTTCTAATTCATTCTTTTTAAGAACAGCATGTAATTTTATTTCATCCTGTCCTGAAAAGGTATTCAAAAGCCTGTTGAGCTGGTTTTTCAAAGGTTGGTTATCATTATTATAATCCGGGAAATGTACTACATTAATATTACCCTCCAATACTTCCTGTAGCTGATATGTTTTACCATCAACAGTGTGAAGTGTATCCTTAATTTCGCTTATTTGAACAAAATCAGCACATTGTTCATTATTGTTGATAAAATATTTTGGTAAATCAAATTCATTTTTACCATATATAGTAAGCAATACATAAAGTATTACAGGAAAGCTTAAAACTGCTAGTAGTATTAGTATTTTAGATATCTTCATTTGGTATAAAAAAATCAGGCCGAATGTTCAACCTGATTTTAATTTTTCAATTAGTATAGAATTTGATTTAATTAATACCTCACATCAAAAATTGCGTTTCCTTCAAACATTAATGCGATGATCAACCACACAATTAAGATCAAGGGGCCTATGATTGACCAAATCAAAGTCTTTTGTTCATGTTTTAAGTGCATAAATTCTGCAACAATATAGAAAGCCTTTACAACTGTAAGACCTAAAAATATGGCTACTAATAAAATCCCTCTTGCCATAGTAAAAGCAAAAACGTATTCAATTAAAGTTACAACGGCAAGCAGACCTGCGACTCTCCAGATTTTTTTAGTTTTTTCCTTATCCTCAGGGATTACCTGAATATGTTTAGTTTCTTCGTTAGACATAGTTCAATAGATTAAATCAAGTAAAAAAGTGTAAATACAAAAATCCAAACTAAATCGACAAAGTGCCAGTAAAGTCCTGATTTTTCAACCATTTCGTAATGCCCTCTCTTATCGTAGGTACCCACCACTGCATTATAGAAAATGATAAAGTTTATAACAACACCACTAAATACATGGAAACCATGGAATCCAGTAATGAAGAAGAATAAAGAGGCGAACAAAGGTGGTCCGTATTGATTGACAGTTAAATTAGCGCCATAAATAACTTCTCCGGCTGCTGTCATTGTGCCTTCATCTGTTCCATGGATAAAGTGACTCCACTCCCATGCCTGGCAACCTAAAAATGCAAGTCCACCAATTATAGTCCAAAGCATCCATTTAATAACGTTTTTTCTATCCATTCTATGACCTGCTTCCACAGCAAGTACCATGGTAACACTACTTAAAATTAAGATAAATGTCATTATACCCACAAATATTAATGGTGCGTGCACACCATGTAAAAATGGAAGGGCTTCAAAAACCATTTCCGGGATTGGCCAATACTCAGTGCTAAATTCAAAATCAGAAACAGATCCTGTATAAGCCGGATGAGAATAGCGGATTAAACCATAAGTAATAAGTAATGCGGAAAAGCTAAAAGCATCCGACAGAAGGAAAAACCACATCATAAGTTTCCCATAACTTGCATTCATGGGAGCTGTTCCTCCGCCCCATCGGCTCTTAGCCGTATCCATTGTTGCAGTAGTTGCCATAAAATTTACTGTTCTATTAGATTAATTAATGATTTAACAACAAAAATATATATAAATATACCCAAAGTCCATCTAAAAAGTGCCAATATGTTGTACACATTTCCATTTTCACCATATTTTTAGAGTGAATCTTATATTTAAAAGCCGAAAATAACATAATAAATATAAATATCACTCCTGTAATCAAGTGAAATGCGTGAAGACCTGAAATAACATACAAAAATGAGCCTGCAGGATTGCCTACAAAATAGACTTCAATATCTACTAAAGCACCCCATGCATAATACTGGCCTATTAAAAATGCAATTGCTAAGGCAGCAGTAAGCACTATAGCCACTTTTAAGGTTTTAAAATTATCTTTTTTAGCAGCCACATATGCCACATGCATAGTTATGCTACTTGATAATAATATTATCGTATTAATTAGAAAGATCGTTGGTAATTCATAGATCAACCAATCACCTTCGGCCTGCCTCACAATATATGCACTTGTTAAGGCGGCAAACATCATTACAATGCTCACAATGAATAGCCATAGAGCAAACTTAAGCGGGTGCATTGACAAAGTTTTTAAGCTTGGCTTAAAATCTCGTTGCTGTACTTCTATTATTTTATCCATAATTAAATTTTGTCTAATAAATAAGCTACCTGAACAACAGGTAAATAAATAAAAGAACCAAACATGATCTTCAATGCTGCCTCTTTAGTACATTCTTTCATTAGGTAAAATGTCTGGCTTAAAAATAATACTCCACAAATGGTAGCAACCAAAGCTGAAGTAACACCAGTAATGCCAAATAAAGTAGGTAGTAAACCTAACGGTATTAAAAACAAAGTGTAAATCATAATTTGTATAGCAGTATTTAAATCCTTTTGACCACCAGAAGGCAGTAATTTAAATCCTGCTTTTTTATAATCTTCATCTGCAACCCAGGCAATAGCCCAGAAATGTGGGAATTGCCAAATAAATTGAATTCCAAATATAATCCATGCCTCAATGCTAAAGCCGTTGGTAGCGGCCACCCAACCCAACAAGGGAGGTAAAGCTCCAGGTATTGCACCTACAAAAACAGCTACGGGTCCTACTCTTTTCAAAGGAGTATAAACAAAGCTATAAAGTAATAACGAAAGTAAAGATAATAAGGTGGTTAGAACATTTGTGAAAACCAATAACAAAGCAAAGCCCGCCAAAGCTGTAAAAACAGCAAAAATAATAGCCTCATTCCTACTTATCATTCCTGTAGGCAATGGTCTGTTCTTTGTCCTGTCCATTTTCTTATCATACTCAATTTCTATGATCTGATTAATGGTAACAGCGGAACCGGAAACTAAGAAACCACCTAAAGACAAGAATGTCAGTACCATCCAATTGATTGGTCCTCCGGAAAATCCCAATACATAACCAAAAGCTGAGGAAAATGCTACGAGCATGCTCAATCTTGGTTTCAACAGGGTATAAAAACCTTTACTATAAGTGCTTATTAATTCAGAGACACCTAAATTTTGTGTTTCAGGATAGTGCATAAGCTGATTTATTTTCTTTTTTCTTTAAAAACGATACTTGCAATAATAAATAAAACTGCCAACCAAAAATTAAACTTCCAATAACCAAATGTAACGGTTGAACCCAAAAAGGAATTCCAAAATATGCCATTATTACTCCTGAAAGTATTTCAATTAAAATAAGCGAAATCAAAACCTTAGTATGAAAAACCAATTTCTGATGGTCAGGGTTCGATTTCATTAACATATAAAACAAAACGAAATGAAATACTGCTAGTACTATTGAGAAAGATCTGTGAATATAGAATTGTAATCCTAAACCAGAAATCCAATTATCTCTATTTGCTTCTCCCAATCTTTCAGCAATCGTATCTAAGGATTCTCTTACCTGCGTACCCCAAACAATCTGTAAAATCATAAGGATCATCCCTACAATCAATAATATTTTTAATTTACTGGCATTCACAATTTCCTTTTGTGAGAACATATTTTTTGAGTAATAATATAATGCTGTCAATACAGCCAATATTACTATAGCTAATAACATGTGCAAGGTAATTAACCATGACAATAAATTAGTAGAGACCACAATTGACCCTATCCAGCCCTGTATTAAAACCAGAATTAGACTACTCAATGAAAGCCAAAAAAGCTTTCTATTAGAATTAAAATATTTAATCGAGCCTACAAAACACAAAATAATTAAAAATCCTACCAGCGCTCCCAGCAGACGATTCACATATTCAGTCCAGGTTTTATACTTATTAAATTCGGCCTCTTCTTTGATAGACTCATCTGCAAGTATAGAGTCACCTATTTCTGCATAACCAAAGAAATCTAAATATTTAGCAAACTTAATATTTTTTTGATGCCTGTATTCAGCATAAAACTCCTGATAATCTTCAGGTAATTGTTCTACTTCAGTAGGTGGAATCCATTTACCAAAACATTTAGGCCAATCCGGACAGCCCATACCTGAACCAGTACTTCTAACTATGCCTCCAGCAAGAATTAAAAGATAAACAGCCACTAAAGTAACTATTGTCAGTTTACTGTAGTAGCTGCTTGTCAAATTTGAATGATTAAGATTCTGTTGTTTTTGCATGAGCTGAAGTATTCAGCTGTTCTTGTTCCTGCTTGGCCAATTCTTGCTCGTGAGGTAAATTAGACTCAGGAGTAGTAGATAACGGTATATGCTGAGGAATAAAGTCTTCCTTCGCCCCTGGCTTACTGTAATCATATGGCCATCTGTATACCTTAGGAATTTCGCCTATCCAGTTACCATGACCAGGTTCAATTGGCGCGGTCCATTCCAAAGTATTAGATTTCCATGGATTTTGTGGAGCCTTTTTACCTCTATACATACTGTAGAAAAAGTTAAAAAGGAATATCAACTGTGCTGCTACTGTAACGAAAGCGGCTATACTTACGAACATATTAAGATCTGTATATGAGCTAAAAGCATCAAAGTTTGTCCATGAATAATACCTCCTTGGAAAACCTGCAATACCAATGTAGTGCATAGGGAAGAAAATCATATATACACCAATGAAAGTCATCCAAAAGTGAATATGACCTAACTTCTCATCCATCATTCTACCGAACATTTTCGGGAACCAATGATAAATACCTGCTAATAGACCAAATATTGATAAACTACCCATTACAAGGTGAAAGTGGGCAACTACAAAATAGGTGTCGTGTAATTGAATATCGATTACCGAGTTACCTAAGAATATACCTGTTAAACCACCTGAGATAAAGAAAGACACTAAACCAATGGAAAATAAAGTTGCTGGCGTAAAAATGATATTACCTTTCCAAAGTGTAGTAAGATAATTAAATACTTTTACCGCTGATGGTACCGCAATTATAAGTGTCAGAAACATGAATACAGACCCTAAGAAAGGATTCAAACCTGAAACGAACATATGGTGAGCCCAAACAACGAAAGAAAGTACTGTAATTCCTAACATAGAGCCAATCATAGCTCTATACCCAAATATTGGTTTCCTTGAATTAGTAGCAATAATTTCTGATGTAATACCTAATGCAGGTAATAATACAATATATACTTCAGGGTGACCCAGGAACCAAAATAAATGCTGATACAGAATTGGGCTACCACCCATATTGGGCAATGCCTCACCTCCTATGTATATATCAGACAAATAGAAAGAAGTGCCAAAACTTCTGTCCATAACTAACAATAAAGCTGCTGCAAATAATACCGGAAAGGATAATAGACCGATAACGGCTGTTAAGAAAAATGCCCAAATTGTTAAAGGTAATCTTAAGAAAGACATACCTTCTGTTCTTAAATTTATTACTGTGGTAATATAGTTTATACCTCCTAATAAGATAGAAACTATAAAGAATACCATAGCCACTAACCACAAGGTCATTCCTAATTGAGAACCTTGTATAGCCTGCGGTAAAGCACTTAATGGCGGGTACACTACCCATCCACCTGCTGCAGGACCTGACTCAATAAAGATAGATGCCAACATAATCATACTGGAAATAAAGAAGAACCAGTAAGATAACATATTCATAAAACCGGATGCCATATCTCTGGCACCAATCTGAAGTGGAATTAAGTAATTACTAAAAGTACCACTCAAACCTGCTGTCAATACAAAGAATACCATAATGGTACCATGCATAGTTACCAAAGCTAAATAAAATTCAGGATCTATTTTTCCTGCTTCCGTTAACCATCCACCTAGTATTGGTCTTAACCATTCCAGGTTTGCTTCAGGAAAACCTAATTGAATACGGAAAAGTACAGACATCAACACTCCCATGATACCCCATAAAATTCCAGTAAGCAAAAACTGCTTACCAATCATTTTATGATCTGTAGTGAAAATATATTTAGAAATAAAGCTTTGTTTGTGGTCATGATGCTCATCATGATGAACATCCTGACTTAAATTCACTCCTGTCGCTGTTGACATAACTTTATAATTTAATTTTGTTTATCTAACTCTTTGTTATCGATTCC